>JAKUSK010000001.1 GCA_022449325.1 Nitrososphaerales archaeon
GTTTATCTATTTCAACTACTCGTAATGATCTACTTCCATCAATTAATCTTGTAAAATTCTCTGATGATTCATAATTAATTATTGCAATGTATTGCGTTTGTTCTACTATTTGTTGTTCAGTACTGGAAAATAATAATGGAATTCCAAAAGTCATTATTGGAATTAACAAAATGGGAATTACAACTGTTGCAATTAGAGTTCTTCTATCTCTCAATATGTCTTGCATTTCTTTTTTATATACTGCTCTAATGTGTTTTATTCCCAAGATTTTTCACCTTTTACTGTTGTAATGAATGCCTTTTCAAGTGAACCATATTCTTTTTGAATATGTTTAATTGAATCAGTCATCAATATTCTTCCATCGTGTATTATTGCAATTTTATCACAGATTTCTTCAGTTTCGTACATAGAATGTGAGGAATATAATATTGTTCTTCCATCTTCTTTACATTGTTTTACAAAATCAAGTACTGCTCTTGCTGATATTACATCTAAACCCGATGTTGGTTCATCAAAAATAAAAACTGGCGGTTCATGAATTATTGCTCTTGCAATTGCTACTTTTTGTTTATTTCCTCTAGATAATTTTCCACATCGCTTGTCTGCATATTCGTTAAGAGATAATCTATTTAACACATCATTAATCTTGTCATCTATTTGATTATAATCGATATCATTTAGTATTCCAAAATATCTTATTACTTCTCTTGAAGTTAATCTATCATACAATCCAACTTCTGTCGGTAAAAATCCAATATTTCTACGAACTTCAGAAGAATTAATTTTTGAATCAAATCCATTCACTGTGATGTCTCCCTCTGATGGTTGAAATACAGTTGAAACCATTCTCTGAGTCGTGGTCTTGCCGGCCCCATTAAGTCCTAGCAGCCCGAAAATCTCACCTTTTTCTACTTCAATATTAATATTATCTACTGCCTTGAATTTTCCGAACCATTTCGAAACATTTTGTATTGATATCAATTATCATTAAATAAGTATAGTTCTATAAAATAATTGGCAATGATTGAAAGAAGTATTCTTCAAAACACTGTAAAAAACTACGACCTCGATAATATATCAGTTACTGCACTTGGCAGTCATTCTGCTCTTGATATTATGGATGGAGCAACTTCTGAAAACCTGAATTCAATTGTAATTTGTCAAAAAGGCCGTGAAGTGACATACAAACATTTTGATAGAATTATTAAAGAAGTTGTTACCCTACCTAAATTCTCTGATTTACTAAACGACGACATTCAAAAATCACTTATTTCTAAGAACTCAATTTTAATTCCTCACCGTTCTTTTACTGCATATATTGACTATGATTCTATTGAAAATGACTTGAACATTCCTATATTTGGTAATAGAGAAATGCTACGCACTGAAGAAAGAAACGTTGAAAAAAATCAATACTACCTTCTTGAAAAAGCTAATGTAAGATATCCTAAATTATTTAAAAAACCTGAAGATATTGATCGTCTAGTAATTGTGAAAGTCATGGAATCTACTCGAAAAATTGAACGTGCATTTTTCACTGCGTCAAGTTATCAAGAATTTACAGAAAAAGCAGAAAAACGTATAAAACAAGGTATTATAAATGCAGAGGATCTTGCTGATGCACGTATTGAAGAATTTGTATTAGGTACGTATTTTAATTTTAATTTCTTTTACTCGATACTTCATGATCGAGTAGAATTTCTTGGTATTGATCGACGTTTACAAACTAACCTTAATGACTTCACTTCATTACCTGCTAAACAACAACTTGAAATCGATGTTGAATTACAGAATATTGAAGTTGGTCACATGCCTGCTACAATTCGTGAATCATTTCTTGAAAAAGTTTTTGAAATGGGAAATAAGTTTGTTAATTCTACTAAAAAAGAATTCCATCCAGGTCTGATTGGCCCATTTGCATTACAAACCGCTATTACAAAAGATTTCGAGCTAGTTGTATTCGATGTTTCACCACGCGTTCCAGGAAGTCCGGTCTTAATGATGAGTCCTTATACGCATTATTATCATGGCGAATCCTTTGGTACTGGTAAAAGAATTGCTATGGAAATATCAGAAGCTATAAATGAAGAGAGATTGGATGAGGTAGTGACTTGACAAGTATTGCTACTTTGGGTTCTCATTGTTCTCTGCAAGTTCTAAAAGGAGCTAAGGAAGAGGGATTTCATACTGTTTTAGTTACGAAATCTACTCGTGAAAAATTCTATAAACGATATAATAATTTCATTGATGAATATATTGTTGTTGATGATTTTACCGACATCATGAACGACGACATTAAGGATAAACTAAATGCATCTGATTCAGTATTAATTCCTCATGGTACTTTAATTTCTGAGGTGGGGATTGAAAAAATTGAAAAACTCGACATTCCAATTTTTGGCAATAGACATATCTTACGTTGGGAAGCCGATCGCGATCTTAAGACTCAATTAATGGAAAAATCAGGTGTTTCTATTCCAAAAACCTTCAATTCACCTGAAGAAATTGACTGTCTTACAATTTCTAAATTATCCGGAGCTCGTGGAGGTTCTGGTTATTTTCTTGCTAAAAATTCAAAAGACTACTATGCCCACGTAGAAAAATTCAAAAAACAAGGTTTGATGACTGATGATGACGAACTTCAAATCCAAGAATATATTGTCGGTGTTCCAGTCTATCTTCAATATTTTCAGTCTACAATGAAAGATGAGTTGGAACTATTTGGAATTGACAAACGTTATGAAACAAATGTTGACAGTTTAGGGCGAATTCCTAGCATTGATCAAACTGAAATCAAATTATCTCCTACATATATTGTAGTAGGTAATATTCCTCTAGTACTTAGAGAATCTCTGCTTGTCGAAGTTTATGATATAGGTGACAACTTTGTAACTGCAAGCAAAGAACTAGTACCTCCTGGAATGCCCGGTCCATTTTGTATGGAAGGTGTATATGATTCCAACGGTAAATTTGTTGCCTTTGAGTTCTCTGCTCGTATTGTAGCTGGAACAAATATCTTTACAACAGGTTCTCCGTATTCCTACCTTAACTATGGTCCAAATATGAATATGGGAAGAAGAATAGCTTTGGAAATAAAAGATGCTATCAAAGCAAACAGATTAGATGATTTAGTTACCTAATTATCTTAATGTTTCTAGTGATTTATTATCTGGTCGCAATAAATTCATTAAAAGTTCAAAATATTCAATTAATACTGATGCAAAATCACCCTCATTATTTAATTCAAATCTTATTAAAAAGCTTTCAAATAATTCATATTTTTCTTTATTTGCATATTTGTAAAACGAAAGAAATTGTCTATTCTTACTAATCATTAACTGAGATAATTGTGAAGACTCGTCTAGAAAATTACGTCTTTTAAGCGACGCCAGCGCAAATGCATTTCTAGCCAATAATGAAGCGTCTATTAGGTTGTTTCCTGTTGGCTCATCTGACATCCACGTTACAAAAAAATTCTGGATAAGTTTTCTTTCTCGTTCATTATCCATTAACTGAAAAACAATATCATCTACAATTATATTCTGAAGATGATTAAAACCCTCGTTAAGTGATTTAGCTTCTAACTTATTCAATCCTTCTTGTTCAACAACATGAGACATAACTTCATTAATTATTTCTGATTGATGAGATGGCGAATTAATTTCTGTAAAGTATATATGAGCTAATTCATGAAGAATCAATCCATTTAACATATCTGAATCTAATGCCCAATCTGCTACTACAATTGAACTTTTATTCGAATCAATTTTAGCATAACCCATAAACTGTAATTCAGGATCTATTTCAATTGAAACAATATTTTGTAATTCATATCCTGCATTTCTCATATTTTTAATTGCTAAATCAAGAGATTCTTCTAAAAATTCATCTTGACTAGTGGATTTCAATTAAATCAATTCATAAATTCTCTCTAATGGTTATAAATTTAAAGAAAATGGACCGGAGGAGAATTGAACCCCCGACCTTACGGGAAAAAATCTTTCCGCATGCGAAGCGGATATTGTATCTTTTGATTCTACCGCTGAACTACCGGCCCTAAATCTTTATAGAAAATATTCACATAATTGTTTATCCAATAACTCAAAACTTAAAGAAGGCAAATATTAAGTTAATTGGAGCGGTCATCGTATAGTCTGGTCTAATACGTTAGCTTGCCAAGTTAATAACTCGGGTTCAAATCCCGGTGACCGCATTTACGTACTTATTTCTCTAGTTTCTCGATTAATTCCTTTGCACGTAAAAACTTTACATTTTTTTCTTGTACCATGATTTCAGAAACTTTCTCTATTAATTCTCCCGTAGCTCCTGCTGAAACAGCAATATTCTTTGCATGAAGTTTCATATGACCTTCTTGAATTCCTTCAGAAACCAATGCACGAAGTGCCGCCAAGTTCTGTGCCAGTCCTATTGACGTAATAATTTCACCTAATTGAGATGCACTGTCTACCTTGAGGACTTTCAAACAAATCTTTGAAGTTGGATGGACTGAAGAGGCTCCTCCTACTATTCCTACAGGCATTGGGATTTTTATCTTTCCTACTAGATCTCCAGAAGAATCTTTCTCCCAGGTAGTTAATGGAATGTATTTTCCTGATATAGACGCATATGCATGAATTGCTGATTCTATTGCTCGAATATCTTGTCCAGTAGCAATGGCTACTGATGTTATTCCATTCATTATTCCTTTGTTATTTGTTACAGCTCTATATGGATCATTATGTGCGAACTCTGACGCATCCAATATTCTTTCCACAATATGTTCGCCCCCTAATGATTCTTTATCAAATATTGCATGTGCTTCTACCATTCTTTCGGTGGCAAGGTTTGAAACAATTTTTAATAGTGCTTCTCCACCAGATATATTTTCAATCTTTGGCGCTAAAGCTTCAGCAACCGTATTACATGCATTAGCTCCCATTGCATCTTTACAATCAATGTATATCTCAACAATTAACATTTTTCCACGTTTTGTATCTAATTCTTTTAATTGCAAATCTTTTGCACCACCGCCAATTGATGATAATGTAGGTGTTTTTTCACGAGCTAATTCTAATAATTCCGATTTATTTTTTTGTATATTATTTTTTGCATATTCGAAATCTTTTACTTTAACAAGTTGAATTTGTGTACGCATTAGATTTCCTGTACTCTTTGCAGTAAATCCTCCTCTTTTACGCCCAAGACCTGCAGCATTACTGCAAGCTGCTATTACTGATGGTTCTTCAGTTGCTAATGGAACTAAATACTCGTTCTGATTAATGATAAAGTTAGTTGCTATACCTATTGGTAATGAAATTCCTCCGACGCTATTTTCAATCATTTTTGTAGCGTTTTCTAGTTTTATTCCTGACATCGATCTGATAATTTCAGTCTCTTCATTGGTTAAATCGGCAAATTCCTTTAATTTGTCCAATCTTTCATCTGAACTTAATTTGTAAAAACCAGGAATTTTCGAGCTTTTTGGCATATACAATAAATATAAACAATCATCAATAAAATGATTATCTATGAATTATTTGATTAAACTGAACGATTCTAACTCAAATCCGTATAAATTGTCTAATACTACTGAATAATTCTCACTTAGGTATTCTTTTGCTTTGTCACTTAATGATGCTTTATTTACAGTGAATTTGAAATTAAATTCCGGAGCATCTCTTGTTTTATTATGTTCGTCGTCTATTTTTTTTAGAACTTTTTTGTCACTAATAGTAAGAGTGGCAATTTGCCTTCCATCTGGCAACGGTTTATCAAATTGAACATCAACTTTACTTTCCTTTTTGTTTATGTCTAATATGTATCCAGTCAATTCTAATGTCTCGGATTTTTTCATTGTTACTGAAGAAATTTCTTCTGCTAACCAATTAGGAAATTCCTGTTTACCCAATATCGATCTCACTTGTTGTGTTTACTTGCGGAATTATTTAAAGCATTTAATAATGGTAATTCTTCTCCAGTTAGATATCTAATTAAAGCACCGCCTGCAGTACTTACGTGATAAATCTTATCTTTTATTTTTAGTTGTGATAACACTGCGCTTAAATGACCACCACTAGTTATTGTTCTTGCATTTGCATTCGAAAGTTTATTAAGAATCTCTGTCGTTCCATGTCTAAATTCAGAATTTTCAAACATTCCTAATGGTCCAGTTATAAAAATATTTTCTGCATTATCGATTTGCTGTGAGTATTTGTTAATCGTATTCTGACCAACATCAAAAATTCTATCTGAAGAACTAAGCTCTGATAAAGACTTCTCGACTCGTTTTCCATTTTCTTCCACTGCTACATCATCTGCTAACATAAACTTGTCTGGGTATTTTTCTAATAGTGTTTGTGCAGTTTTAATTGATTTCTCATCATCTATTGATGTTGATTCTAAAGGAACTTTTCCAGTTGACGCAAGAAAAACATTTCCTATTAAACCACCTAACATTGCTTTATCTATTCTTCCAGCTTCAATTAATTTTTGTATTGATTTTAATCGATCAGGTACTTTAGCTCCACCTAAGATTGCAGTAAACTTTGTATTGGAATCTTCTACTATTCCTTTTAATGCATTTACTTCACGTTCAACAATTTTACCTGCACATGCGGGTTTTAATTCAGCAAATCCTACAATTGATGGATGCGATCTATGAGAAGTTGAAAAAGCATCTAATACGCAATAATCAATGTGTTCGGCTAATTTACTAACAAGGTGAGATTTTATTGCATCTTCTGGTAACATTTCTGCATTTTCTTCTGCTGTAAATCTTAGATTGTCTAATAATAATATATCTCCATCATTGAGATTCTTTATTGAATTAATTGCAGTTGGTCCAAATATATCTGGTATGAAATCTATTTTTCTGTTTAATAGATTTGAAAGCGCCGGTGCATGTTGTTCCATTGAAACATAATCTGATTTTCCTAATCTTCCTTGATGAGATGCAACGATTAATTTTGAATCTTTTAACGCATCAATAGTTTCTGCTACTTCTAACAATCTGGAATCGTCTAGAATTTTTAATGTAGTAGGATCAATGGGACTGTTAATATCACATCGTAAGAATACTGTTTTTCCCTTGATGTCTAAGTCTTGTATAGATAGCATGGACAATCATACTCTTGAATTTGATTATTGTTAGAGTGTTTCTTTTATTGTTCTAGCAATAACATCTGCTACACTAACATAGCTAACTTGGCTTGGAACTGTATCTGTTCCTACAACTATTGAAACACCTGAATCATAGATGTTTGCAAGAGCAGAATCAAATGGTGTTTTTCCACGTAGTACCGGATGTGTACATCCCACTACAATTTTACCTGCACCTGCTTCTTGAATTAATTTTACTGCCTCAATAATTGTACCACCTGAGCTAATTATATCATCAATAATTACAACATCCCTTCCATTTACTGGAAGTGGTTTACCCTCTTTTGTTGTAATACTGACCTCTGTAGCACTGTATCTGGTCTTAAACATAATTTCGTAATCAACTCCCATAGTTTCTGCAGCAACCTTTGCCCATTGTTCAGACTCTTCATCAGGTCCTATAACTAATGGATTTTTTAATCCTGCGCTATCTTTGATCCATTTTGCAATGTCTGGGACTGCACTAAGGTTCTTTGTAGGAGTTTTCTTAATTAGCTCACTCAAATCATTGACTCTTTGAAGATGTAAGTCGATTGTATAAATTATATCAATACCTAAATCATCAATGATTTTGGATACTAGATGGAAACTTCCAGGTTCGCCTGGGTTGAATCTATTGTCTTGTCGAGCATATGCAAAGTATGGCACAAATGTAGTAATTGATTTTGCCTTACCATCTTTTAATGCTGAACAAATTAACAGATATTCAATAAATAATTCATCAGGTTTCAAACCCATTGGATGAATTACTACAACATCTTCATTTTCAACTTCGTCATGATAGCGAATATATTTCTCGCCATCTGGGAACTTCGTAATTTCAATTTTACCTAATTTAGCATCCAGTAATTTAGCTACTTTTGTTGCCAAAACTGTGCCTTCTGATCCACCGTATATTATCATTTCATATTACCTGTTACATTAGTTCTATTAAATCTTTTATTACTAGAGATGCTGCCGAAGGTGGTATTATACCTTTTTCTGTAATAATAACATCAATATTTTCTGGTGGAGTTACATCAAACACCGGATTTTTAATTTTTATATTTGGATATGCTTTTAGATACTCTTCCGAACAAACTTCAGTTGCATCTCTTTCTTCAATCTCTGTAAGCTCACCGTACATTGTATCTGCATAAAATTTGTATGTTTCCGCTGCAGCCATTAGTTTAACACGAGCTTCATGTGCCACAGCTGCTAGTTGTGAAGTGCCAATCTTGTTAACTACTGCTCCATTTACTGCTACTGCATCAGCTCCACATACTGCTCGATCAGCCTTCTCAACAAATCGTCTTGCCGCTGAATCTATTATTATTGTAACATCACAACCATGTTTCGACAATGTAGCTGCTGTTTTATGTCCCTGGAATAAAGGTCGTGTTTCACAACAAATTATTTTAATTCCTTTGCCCATATCATGCGCTGCTTTCAATACACTTATTGCTGCTTCACTATTGCAAATCGTAATAACGGTATCACCATTTCTAATTCGTTTTCCACCATATTCACCAATTTTATTATATGCGTCTAAACTATCATGAACAAATTGTTCTGCTGCCTTAACAGTAGCCTCTTTTATATTATCTGCTGAATCGCCTGCATTGTATGACTTTTTGGTTGATGCCAATACAATGTTTACTCCATTTGGAAGAGAAACTGCAGTAGGTCTTGCCGACCTTAATTTTTCTCCGTTTTTCATTATATCGTTATAAAATTGTTCACGATCTGAATTATTTGTATTCTCTACATAATTCTTTAAAGCACTTGCCGCTAATCTTGCAATTCTTCCGGCTCCATGAATGCGCATATCTTTGATTTGACTATATGCGGTATCTACATCAATGTCAACTACTCCCGAAACTGTCGGAATATTTATTGGATCATCTGTCATATCAATAAAAAATATTCATTATAACTTACTTAAGTGTTGAGAAATATTTTTTAATAACGAAATTGCATTTTTAAAATTTTTTATAGTCGAATAAAGGAATTAACATATAATCATGAAAATCGCTCCATCTATGTTAGCATCAAAACCAGAAAACTATGTTAAAGATGCACAAATTTTAGAAAAGGCAAATGTCGAATGGTTCCATATTGATATGCTCGATGGCACATTCACTAACACTCATGCTTTTCCAGTCGAAGATCTAAAAATCATTAACACTGCTACCGACTTCCCAATGGACATCCATCTGATGACCAATCATCCAATTGAATCATTACCTGAATATATTGAAGCAGGTGGAGATATGCTTACTGCTCATGTTGAAGCAGTAAATCCAAGAAAATATATAGACGCAGTAAAAAAATACGATAAAATGGTAGGACTCGCTGTAAACCCTGACACTCCTCTATCTTCTATCGTTGATTATATTGGAGAATTGGATCGAATATTAATTATGACTGTAGTTCCTGGTAAAACAGGTCAATCTTTCATTGAAGCTCCTCTCTCGAAAGTTAAGGAAGCTCGTCAACTTATTGACAAACATAATTATAATGTAGAGTTATGTGTCGATGGTGGAATCAACGAAAAGACTGCACCTTTAGCTATTGAAGCTGGCGTCGATGTTGTTGTGTCTGGTGCAGGGATTCTCTACAAAGATGATATGATTAAAGCAGTTGAAGATTTACGAGCACTTGCATCTAAATAATTTACTTCTTTAATAATTCTAAACTTTTCTTTACGACATTTTCAACCGTAAAACCAAATTTATTCATTACATCTTTTCCAGGAGCTGATGTACCGAAAGTTGTCATTCCTATTTTTTCTCCATCTAAACCAACAAATCTTTCCCAACCAAAAGTACTTGCAGCTTCAACAGAAATTCTTTTTTTAACTGAATTTGGCAATACTTGTTCTTTATAATCATCTGATTGTTTTTCAAATAATTCCCAGCTAGGCATACTTACTACTCTAACATTTACACCTTTATTTTTCAATTCTTTTTGAGCTTCTACTGCTAAATGTAATTCAGAACCTGTTGCAATTATTATTAATTCAGGTGAACTTTCTGAATCAATTAGAATATAGCCACCTTTTTGTAAATTTTCCGGCGAAGAAATTGTATCTTTACTAGATTCTCCGTATAAAACAGGTAGTGCTTGTCTTGTCAACACTAATGCAGTTGGACCGCTAGTTGTTTGCAAAGCAGTTTTCCAGGCAACTACTGTTTCGTTAGCATCACCAGGTCTTATTACAGTAAGATTTGGCACTGCACGTAAATTAGATACTTGTTCAATAGGTTGATGTGTAGGACCATCTTCACCTACTCCTATGCTATCATGCGTATAGACAAAAACAACACGTAATCCCATCAAAGACGCTAATCTAACTGAACCTCTCATATAGTCTGAAAAAATTAGGAATGTACTTCCAAACGGAATTACTCCTCCATATGCAGCCATTCCATGTACCATTGCACCCATTGCATGCTCTCTTATACCGAAATGGATATTTCGTCCATGAGGGGCATCGGGTAAAGAATCTACTGAATTTTTGATTCGTACATTCGTGGAATCCATCAAATCTGCGGATCCACCAATTATGGCAGGAATATTCTCAGCCAATGCATTTAATGTCTTTCCAGATGCTTGTCTTGTAGCAAGAGATTCATCTTCTTTGAATATTGGCATATTGCTATCCCAATTACTTGGAAGATCACCCTTTATTGTATTTTCAAATTCTTCCGCTAATTCTTTATTTGCATTTTTATACGCGTCATAAATCTTATTCCAATTATTCTCATAATCATCTCCGTTCGTAACAACTTTTTGAAATTCTTGCTTTACTTCATCAGGAATATAAAATGTTGGTTCTAAAGGCCAACCTAAATTCTCTTTCGTAAGCTTTGTTTCTTCGGCTCCTAATGGAGCTCCGTGTGCAGCTTCACTATCTTGTTTATTTGGACTTCCAAAGCCAATATGCGTTCTAGCAATAATTAAGGAAGGTTTTTCCTTTTGTTCTTGACTATTCTTTATTGCTTCACTAAAACTCGATAAATCATTTCCTTCAATATTCTGGACAAACCATCCATGCGCTTCAAATCTCTTCTTTATATCTTCATTTGTAGTTAGTGCAGTATCTCCATCAATACTAATATGATTGTCTAGATAAACATAGATTAAATTATTGAATTTTTGATGACCTGCAACAGCAGCTGCTTCTGAAGAAATACCTTCCATTAAATCTCCATCACTACAAAATGCGTAAATCTTGTGATCAATTATTTTATGATCATTCGTATTGAATCTGTTAGCTAGATACCTTTGTGCAAACGCCATACCTACACCAGCACTAAAACCTTGTCCTAATGGACCAGTAGTTGTTTCAACACCTGGAGTCTCTCCAAATTCAGGATGACCTGGAGCCTTACTTCCCAGTTTTCTAAATCTCTTAATCTCATCTAGAGCTAAATCATATCCTGACAGATGCAACAATGCATATAGTATCATTGATCCATGACCTGATGATAAAATAAATCGATCTCGATTAACCCATTTTGGATTGTTTGGATTATGTTTTAAAATTTGTGTAAATAATTTGTATCCCATTGCTGCTGCTTCCATTGGTTGACCTGGATGGCCTGAATTTGCCGCTTCTACAGCATCAACCGACAAAAACCTAATTGTATTTATACATAAATCTTCTAATTTCTCGTTTGTCATAATAATTACCGTTTCTTACGTTATATTGAAATTTAGCCATATATAAATCGAAAAGAAAGATTTTATTATGGCAAAAAATTCTATAATATTGATAATAAATGAAATTTTTCTTAGATACCGCAAATGTTGAGCAAATCAAAGAAGCAAAAGATATGGGAATGTTGGACGGAGTTACAACAAATCCTACTTTGGTTGCAAAAGAAAGTAAAGATACCCATGAATTATATTCAGAAATCGTAGATCTCTGTAACGGTAAACCTGTTAGTTTAGAAACTACTACAAATGATACCGCAAAGATTGTCAAAGAAGGACAAGAACTTGTTGACACATACGGTAAAAATGGTAGTACAATCTACGTTAAAGTTGCAAATACAAAAGCAGGACTCAAAGCAGTTAGACAATTGTTTGATTCTGGAATTGATTGTAATGTCACTCTAACTTTCTCTGCCGCTCAATATCTGTTGGCTGCAAAAGCAGGAGCACGCGTTGTTAGTCCATTTATAGGACGACTCGATGATATTGCTCTTGATGGTAATTTACATCTTATCGAGGAAATTGAAGCAATTCGAAATAATTATAAAGATAATAAAGAGCATTTTCCTAATCAAGCAGAAACATTAGTTTCGAGTATTAGACATCCTGTTCACGTGGTACAAGCAGCCACAATGGGTGCTCCTCTTGCTACAATGCCATTCAAAGTATTAGATATGTTATTCAAACATCCGTTGACCAAGATTGGATTCGATCAATTCATGTCTGACTTGGGTTCTGACGAAACATTAAAGTATTAGAAACAATAGGAGGAATTTGAAAAATGAAAGTTCTTATAACTGGTACTGGCGGAATGGGTGCACATATTTCAAAAGTTCTAATTGATAATAATGTTGATACATCACTATATGGAACCTGTCGTCAAACTGAAGCTATCTCTAAAATTGTAGATATTGATAAAATAGAAATGCATAAGGGAGATATTTTAGACGCTGCAAAAATCGAATCCGTTATCAAAGATAATGATATTGATCATATCATTCATACTGCTGGACCTCGTGCCACTCAATGTCGTAATCATGACTATGTAAATGAATCTGAAACCGGAATTCGCGTTCATACTATGGGTACAAATAATATTCTTGAAGCTGCTCGTAAACTTGGCGTTAAAAGAGTTATTTATACCAGTACTGGTTCTGTATATCTTGCGAACAAAGTTCATCCTCCTGACGGAACATTAATTAAAGAAACAGATGCTGTAGTACCTTTTGATAGCAGTGACATTTATGCCTCTGGTAAAGTTGCATGTGAATATCAAGGATTTAATTATGCAAAAGCTTATGGAATAGAATTTGCTTCTATCCGAATGGCACATGTTTATGGACCTTGGCCTGGAGAAATGGGAAGAGGTAGATCAGTTGGCGAAATGGTAGATGCTTTTCTTAATGACCAAGAAATCACTGTTGAAGAACAAGTTGCACAATGGACTTACCTTTATGATTTAGCAGAAGAGCATTATGCTGCTTTAACTTCTCCAAATCTTAAACATGGAATATTTAATGCAGGTTCCGGAACAATATCCGGATTATCTGATGTGAAAGATATTTTAGGTAAAAAAGGCGATGTATCAAAAATTCATGTTGATACTTCTAAACCTGGTTCAAAGAAATTCCCATTCGATATGAGTGCCGCCGCAGACAAATTAAATTTCAAAAATAAATATGATTTGGAAGCCGGTGTAGAAAACCTTATTAGTTATTATTCAAAAAAATAATCTCTAATTTTCTATAATAGGAATTCCATAAACGTATAAATATCCCAAAACACATTTTTTTTTGATTAAGATGCCAGAAATCAAAAGACAATGGAATACTCCATCTGTTGAACACAGCGATGGTAGTGTATTTCAAACAACCCCTGATCAAATAGATCCAGAAAAGTACATTGTTGCAACATATTTCATCACTTGTGATCCTAGAATGACTATCGATCACGCAGGTGTAATTATTGCTGCTGAACAATCTGTAGGTACTTTTACTGACGTTTCTACTGCAACTGATTTAGCACACAAAACTGCTGCTAAAGTATTCTCTTGGGAATATGAAGATCCAAGTGGATCTGCTAAACACTCAGGTTTAGTAAAAGTTGCATACCCCCTTTATCTTCTAGATATGGATAATCGTGGTATTCCTGACCTCTTTACATTTATTACAGGAAATTGGATGGGATTCACTCCAATTCCTAATTGTAAATGGGTTGACCTAGAATTACCTAAGAGTATTCTCAAACTCTTCAAAGGCCCTCAATTCGGTACTGAAGGTATGAGAAAAATCTGTGGTACAACAGAGACCAGAAGACCTCATCTTGGTGCTACATTAAAACCAAAAATGGGTGTTACAGATCAAGGCGCAGCTGATCAATTCTATGATGCAGCTTGTGGTGATTTTGACACTTACAAAGATGATGAGACTTATCATAATCAATGGTGTTCTCCTTTAATGGATAGAATTACAAAGATTTATGAAGCACTCGATAAAGCTAAATCTGAAGGACATCATCCTGAAGGTGAAATGTTCTATGTTCCACAAGTCACTACTGACTTGGAAACTACCTTGGAAACTGCAGATCGAATGATTGCACATGGTGCTCGAGGAATGATGTTAAACTTTATGTGTACATGGTATCCTGCACTTCGTGCTCTTGCAGAAGATGCTAGTATCAATGTTCCAATTCACTTACATCGTGCATCACATGCAGCACTTACACGTCATCCAAGACATGGAATTAATCTTCCAGTCACTGACTTTATTGCAAGACTTGCAGGTGGTGATATGGTTCATGTTGGAACTGCACGAGGCAAACTCGGAGATCAGAATAAATTCACTGAAATCCCTCAGATCATGAATAAAATCCAGGATCCATTAGAACACATTAAACCAATGATGGGAATCTGTTCAGGTGGATTGACACCTCAAAACTACCATTATTCAATCGATTTAATGGGCAATGATATCCAACTTCAGAATGGAGGAGGAATTCATGGACATCCTTGGGGAACCAAAGGAGGCGCAATTGGTGCACGACAAGCTGTTGATGCTTACATGCAATCAATTCCAGTCGAAGAATATGCTAAGACACACGAAGAACTTGCAGGTACTATTCAAGCATTCGGTAACAAATACGCCGTTGCAACTGAAGAATCTGTCGTTCCTGAATTAGGTGAAGGAGAGCAATAGAAATGACTTTTCTAACACATCCAAATAAAGTTGAAAATACACAGGATTATTCCATTGCGTATGATCAACTCTTGAGTAATTCAGAAGAAATTCTTAAAGATGTCGATTCATTACTAGACAAAGCAGATGTTTCTAAAACAGATTATGAAGGTAGATCCTACACATATTCTCGTGGAGGACCTGCTGGCTGGTTAGACTACAAGAACGCAGCTGAAAAAGCATGGACTGCTCTGTATCAGGCAATTGATGTTTTGTTACATAACAACAACATCAAGTCACAACATGGTGGAAGAACTGAACATGACAGAGAAATGCCAGAACGCCCAATTCTTGGTCATTATGATCGTAAGCTTGCTTTAATCAAACTTGAGAAAAGTAATCAAGATGTTGCATCAAAGCATTATTATGATCGTTATGTATCAATTACTGCTGGTTTAAGAAACAACAGTAATTACTATACATTACAAGACATCGAACTAGTAAGATGGGAAGTAAGTCGAATTAAAGATCTAATTAACGAATTAAAGTAATTAGATCATATTAATTCTACTCGAAAACCATTTTAACAATGTTGCTGGTGAGTGTAAAACTCACCCAGTAATTTTTTTTAAACTATAATCCTTCTGTTACTGAATATATCTCTCTTAATTGATCTACGATAGCATTAATATCAATAATCAATCTACGTAATTCATCATATTTCTTGTCATCACTTTCAATTATTTCCATCTTTGTAAGTTTTTCAGCTTCTGCTATTTTTTGATTGAGTTTTCGTGAATCCATTTTAGGTATAATTAATTGTTTTTGTACCTTTTTTCCTCGATAGGCTGCCCTTTCTGCAGTATTGAGTAACTCTACCACATTCTTTTTCTTACTATCATCATACGCATATTTGTCTGCATTATCCATAGCTTCTTTAACCGATGTTTCTTTTACATCCAGGCGATTTTCTATCGTTATTTCTTTTGATGCGCCACTAGAAGTTTCTCTTGCAGAAACATTAAGAACTCCATTTGCATCAATGTCAAAGTTCACCACTATTTGAGGAACTCCTCTTTCTCTCTCTGGTATTCCTGCTAATGTGAAATTTCCTATCAAAGTATTATCCTTTGTCATTATTCTCTCTCCTTGAACTATCTTTACACCTACTGAGTTTTGATTATCTTTTGATGTAGTGAAAATCTGTTGCCTGGAAATTGGAATAGGACTATTTCGTCTAATTAATCTCTGTACAGTTCCTGGAGCTGTACCTACACCTAAAGTCAATGGAGTCACGTCTACCATTTCGTATGATAGTTTTCCTTGTAATATTGCAGCATTGATTGCAGCGCCATTTGCAACACAAGACATTGGATCTAATCCTCCTTCCGCAGCAGTTTGCATATAGTCTTCTACTATTTTCCTTACAAGTGGCATACGCGTTTGTCCTCCAATCAATATCAATTTATCAATTCCTTCAGTTCCTAATCGTGAATCAAATAAAACTGTCTTTATTGTGTCTTCAACACGTTTGACTACGGGCATGGATAGTTTTTCTAATTCTTCCTGCGATAATGTATATTCAAAAGTTGAATCATCATCGGGAAATATTTCACCCATTTCAATATCTGCTGCTAAATGATAAGATAAATGAATCTTTGCTTCTTCCGCAGCAAGTTTCAATCTTGCTTCTGTAGAAGGATCATCCACTTCTTTGTTGTATTTTTCTTTTATCAATTCTTTAAGTCGATTTACAATTACTTGATCAATGTCAGTTCCTCCTGTACGTGTATCTCCACTTGTAGCGATTACTTTGAACTTGTCATTTTCTAATAACATAGTAGTTACATCGTGCGTTCCTCCGCCAAACGTAAAGACCATGATATTCATTTTATCTTTATGAGTAATCTTGTCTAATCCATAAGCTAAACATGCTGCAGTTGGCTCATTAACAATTCGTATTACGTTTAATCCTGCTAATCTGCCAGCATCTATTGTTGATTGTCTTTGCGCATCGTTAAAATATGCTGGAACTGTTATTATCGCATCTTTTATCTCCTTTTCATTCAAGAACGTTTCAGATTCAGTTTTTATTTTTTTAAGTATGTATGAAGAAATCTGTTCGGGGGTATATTTATCACCGTCAACTTCTACCGTTTCTTTGGTTCCCATTTTTCTTTTTATTTCAAGAATTGTATTTTGGGGATTGCTTACATACTTATTTTTTGCTGGTATGCCTACTAGAATTTCATCAGATTTTTTATTAATATAAACAATTGAGGGAAACATTTTCTCTACTGAGTCAGACATCTTATTGTCTGAACTTTTTATCACCTTTATTTCATCATTGTGATATACCGCAGCGGCGGAATTTGTTGTACCTAAATCTATTCCAAGTATATATCCGTCTTTGTTGATTACTTCTTTGTTATTTTTTTCCAATCTATACTATATTTTTTTTGTTTTTGTTAATAAATATTTTGTAAATTTCCGTTTCTTAAAGTCTATTCTGACACTTGTTCTTGCTCTAAATAGTCATCTTTTACGTATTCGTAGCACTCAAAACAGTATTGATAGCCATTAATAAAGTGAGTTGTATCTGCAAAGGAGAGAATCTGCTTCCTACATCTACTACATGTGGTCCACGCCTCGTCAAATTGTCTTGGATTAATGCCTTGTCTTGTTACTGCTTCATTCCTGTCTTCTCTAGGAAATTTATTATCTTTCTTTTTGTTTAATTTCTTTAGTTTTATTTTTTTTACTTTCTTTCCCTTTTCTTCTTCCTTAGATTCTGATTCATTAGAATCTTCAACTTGTTCCTTTATTTCTTCATTTTCTGTCTCATTATTCTGTTCTGTCAATCTTAACTGTGATAATATGATAATTAGATATATTTTAACATATTCTAGAAGTTATATAAAATATTATTGTATTATGAGATTGATTAAATGAAAGAAAACCAAATTATTATTGTCTTATTCATAATTCTAGGATTATTTGCAGTATATTTCTTCTCTCAATCTAGCTTGTTCAATGAAGAAACAAACATGTCGGAACCTTCACCCTCATTACTACAACCAATCAATCCCGAGGAATCTGAGATTTCTGTCAATTCTAATCAATCTGTTGAATCTCAACCAGTTATTAATCCTGATCCCATTATTGAGGAAGAAGTTATTTTAGTAGAGGATCCTGTTGTTAATCAAAATGACATTCCCAATCCAATAGATGAAACGCCTAAATCACAAACTTATTCTTGCCCAAAATCCAATTTCTCTCCACAGCCTAATTCATATTTGATTTATGATATCATTGGATTAGAACAACTTACTGTAGTATTTGGCGAAATATCTGGCAACGAAATTAATATCACACTATCTATAACTAATACTAATTCTACTTGGTTTATCGCCGACCTAGAATCACGAGCAATTATATATGGACCTGAAATTGTTGAGCAAACTATTGGAACTGTACCTTTATTCTGGTTGCCAATGTATTACAACGTTGGTGATACAATAACCAGTCTTGGCGATATTGAACTCAAAGCAGTCTCTGAAGATTCAATGATGTTTGACAATCAGAATATTAATACACTCGTCGTTCAGGGTACCACTATTCAAAATAATGAAAACAACCGAACTGAAAGTATTATTACATCATATTACGACAAAAATACTGGCATTCTTTTACAAATTAATGAACAAAGTTCTACATATGAAGGAGAAAATATTATTGACGAACAATCGATTAATATAATTAATGTAATTGAAACAAATATTGATTTTACTAATTATTCTGTAGAATTGTTCTCACATGATATTAAATTTGAATTTAATTCATTTGTTATATATGAACATGATAACTTCAATTGGAAACTAGAATTTAATTTATTGGATGACTCCTCTGTTAATGTAACTGAAAGCAGAAGTTTCTTTGAAAATGAATGGGAAGTAATGAGATGGAGGATAGTTGATCTAAACTGTTTAATTATAAAGGACGCGCATACCAATGCATTTAATCAAGATTCCCAAAATACTCCTTATCTTCTGGGAAAATCTTATGAATTTCTTGTTAGGTCTGATCTTTCCATTGGAAATCATATATTTCCTGCATATGAAGATATTGGACTAGGACTAGATGTTTCCGTTTTTCGTATAATCGATGTTCGCGAATTCAATTATAATGGAGAAATCTTTAATGTTATTGTTGCCGAATCCGTTGGTGATAATGGTGTAGTTCGACGGTATTTCGACACCATTACTGGAATAATGCTCCTTGAAGAATTTGAATATGAAGGAATTATAAAACCTATTCTTAGTTTAAAAGAAAGCGGGTTTAGTGACTAACTCCAATTTTTGATATATTTCTCATAAAGCGAGAAATTTAAGTAATCGTACCTAGTAAGATAATTCGATTAATAATTGCCAAGAGATTATGATGTAATTGTTGCGGGTGGTGGAATGACCGGTTTAATTACCGCTACATCAATCGCTAAATTCACTAAACAAAATAAGAGAATTCTTGTTATAGATCGAAATGACGAAGTTAATCCTGCTCGAAAAAATATCTCTGGTTGGACTTGTGGGGATGCCGTAAGTAAACGTAGTATTGATTTCTATTCCAAAGAGGTTGGAATAACATATGAACAACCTGAGTTGGAGCATAAAGTCAAAGGCGTAGTTGCTTTCTCTCCAGATCGTGAAACAAAAGTATCATTTGATGGAGAAGGTTATGTTCTTAATCGTAAAGTCTTAGGATTACGTCAAGTTGAAGATGCAAAAAAACTTGGAGTTGAATTTCTCTTTGAAACCGAATCAGAAAAACTTCTGTCAGAAAATGGTTATATCACGGGAGTAGAAATTCTTGATAAAGATAAAAAACGAAAGACTCTTACTGCTAACGTTGTTGTAGATGCTACAGGTTCTGCATCGAAACTTCGACAAAATCTTCCTCTTGCAAATTCATTCATGGAAAAACAAATTGATCGCGAAAATGACATGGAAACTACTGGAAGATATATCTTGGAATTCGATAGTGGTGAAACTGACATATCACTTTACGACAAAGACTATTGTATTATTCATCTTAATCAAGATATTGCCCCTGGAGGTTATGCTTGGGTGTTTCCAAAATCTGAAAATAAAGTTAATATTGGCCTTGGCGTTCAAAAGAAACGACTTGTTACACGTAACCAAAGACTAGGTAAAAATGATACTCTTCAAAGTTTGATAGATGAATATATCAGTTCTAATACTTCAATTAAAAATTATAAAATATCTACTGATGTAGACGATTCCGGTAACACTCGAGGAAATTGGCAAGTTCCTGTAAGAAGACAAAATGATTGTATGGTTGAAAACGGCTATGTAATTGTCGGTGACGCAGCTTGGCTTCCACGACCTATTGACGCTGGTGGAATAGGACCTGGAATATTCGCTAGTGTTATAGCTGGTAAAACCATTGCTAATGCACTGGAAGCTGAAGATTACAGTCAAAACAGTTTATGGAACTATAACACTGAATATGTCAGAAATTATGGTTATCAAATGGCAAGTTTTGAAATACTACGTAGATTCTTACAAATCGTATTAAACGAAAAAATCAGTTACGGTATGAAACATTTTCTCTCTGCTGACGACGTAGAAAAAATTACTTCACGAGAACATCCAAGTTTTGATAAAGTAAATATGTTTAATCCTTTGATGCTTTATAAAATTCTTACACATTGGAATCTTGCAAAAGAATTACGTTATACTGCAACAAAAAGTAATGCCCTTGTTACACATAGTCAAAACTATCCAGAATCTCCAGAAAGTTTTCCAGAATGGCAAAATAAATTACATTTACTTCTCAATGATGCTTACAGTCGCTTTTCTTAATTTTTTAATTCTTTTCGTAAAATCTTTCCTATCAAACTCTTTGGAAGTTCATCTCTGAATTCTATCTCTTTAGGAACTTTATACCCTGTTAATTTTGTTCTACAAAATTCAATTAATTCTTCTTCAGTTGCATTCTTTCCCTCTTTAAAAACTACAAATGCTTTAATATATTCGGATAAATCTTTGTTTTTTATACCTACTGCAGCAGCTTCTAGTACATTTTCATTCTCATACAGTACATCTTCTACATCTCTTGGATATACATTAAATCCTCCTACTTTGATCATATCTTTTTTACGATCTACAATGTAAAAATAACCTTCGTCATCCATTTTTCCAATATCTCCGGTTAACAGCCAGCCATCTTTTATCATATTATCTGTTTCTTCTTTGTTCTCCCAATATCCATTCATTACTATGGGTCCCTTTATTGCAATCTCGCCAATCTCATTTGTTCCCATAAATTGTTTATGATTTTCACTATTTACTATGGCAACATCGCACATAGGTAGTGGAACTCCTATCGACCCTACTTTTGCGAGATTCATATCGTGAATTGGGTTAAAAGTTACTGCTCCTGTGGTCTCACTTAATCCATATAATTCGACTAAAGGAGATTTTGATTTCTCAACAAATTGTTTTACTACTGCTTCTGGTAATGCCATTGCCGCCGCAAACGAAATTCTAAGAGAGGATAATTTAGCGTTTTTCATACTTGAATGATCAATTAATCTTGTAAACATAGTCGTAACTCCTGGAAATATTGTGATTTTATTCTTCTCAATTGTTTTTAGTACTTGCTTCTCTTCAAAACTAGGTAAAAGTACTACTTTACCTCCTGATTTCATCATAATCATCTGACCTATGAATCCAAATATGTGGAATAATGGTAGAACAATTAAAGCAGTATCTTCTTTTTCTCTTAATTTTACCCATTCACAGACCATTTCTACTTCTGTAATGATATTTTTGTGAGTCAACATAGCACCTTTAGCCTTTCCAGTCGTTCCTCCAGTATACTGCAACGCTGCAATATCACCTGTTGACGTTACATCCTTTGGCCTTGTATTCTCTCCTGAATTTAATACTTCCATGAAATCTATTGTATTATCGAAGCTTCTTTTCTTTACTTTAACAAATGCTAAGCGCTTCTTTATACCTGGAAGAAATTCTGTAACACTTGTTGTAATTACCTTTTCAACGTCTAGACTGCCTCGCGTTTCATTAAATCCTTGATATAAATCTCTCTTAATTGGTTTTTTTACTAAATCCGTACATGCAATTACAATTTTCGGTTTTGCATCACGTAATTGCGATTCAATTTCTGTTGACGTATAAAGAAAATTAGTACCGACTGAAATTGCTCCCGCTTTTAAAATTCCGTATAAAGCAATTGGAAATTGGGGAATATTCGGTAATAGAAGCGCAACACGATCTCCTTTTTTTACTCCAAGTTTTATTAACGCATTTGCAAATTTATTTGAAAGATCATTAATTTCATTGTAGGTAAAACTAGTTCCATTATATTCATAAGCTATTTGGTTCGAATACTTTTTACAAATATCATCTATATAATCTCCAAAAGTTACATCTGGTACGTTGATATCAAATTTCAATCCATCTGGATATTTATTTAACCAGATTCTCCCCTGTTCTGCAGTTTCCGACATCTATCGTATATTGAATGTAATTCTTAATGAATCTTGTCTATTTCTTCCGTCTTTTTGAGCCTAAAATTCGTTTTGCACCCATATATGCAATTACCGAAGATACAAGTGTAGAAATAATTAGAATACTCATTAATATAGGAAACATTGATGCTGGTTCAGGGATTATAGCAAAAACTGTAGCCAATGTATTAGGTACTAGTACTGCTGTACCTATTACTGTTAACCAAAGAATTATTGTAGAAAGACGATTTGTAATGTTTGTTTGTATTACATTTACTCCGGTTGCTAGAACTTCAAGTACTTGTTCTGCTAATTGAATCTGTCTATCTAAATCTGCTAATATTATGTCAAATCTTGATAATATTTCATCTTTATCACTCAACATCTCGGGATCTCCATATCTAAGTGAATGTACTGTTGTATGAGTTGCCCATACTGCAGTCAAGAATGTAATTATTGATCTTTTTATATTTGACATCTCTTCTGCTATGTCTTTACTCATTGTCTTTTCATCAGTCATTTCGATTTCTAATGTCTGTGCTTTTTCAACTATTAATCTTAAAGTATCATAATTTCGTTCTGAAATTTCATCAATAATTCTGGCAAAAAGTATAGTTTGTCTATCGGCCCATAACTCTTTACTGTTTGGAAGTTTTTTCATTATTCCTTCTGCAAATCCCGAAAGACGAAGCAACTTCTCAGCTTCTTCATCATGAATTGAAATTATTTTATCTCTTGCAATATAAATTAAAACTGATAATGAATTTACAGTACCTCCTGAAAACTTGATTAACGGAACTGTAATTCCTAATACATCCCCCGCATCCTCATAATTCGAGTAATATCCTCCCAATACTGATGCAGGTTCTAATGGTATCCCAAATTCTTTAGCAATTTCTTTTGAACCTGTTTTTACATCATCTACAACACATTCTAACCACGATAACGAGTATTCGTCAATATTTGGTCTTATGTCACTAATACTGCTGACATTATCTCTTACTGGAACTCCATCTTTTGAAATTGCAGCAAGTTTCATTTTCTTTATCATCGTTATTCACTACATAATTATAATTTGTTATATATTATATTATTAACTATCAAAATCATCATTATCTTGTTATTATAATTAATTGTACGATGTCCGCATGATTCTTCATCCTCAAATGAGTCCAGATTGCCCGTCGATGCAACGGACACCACACAAATACCTCTTAATACTGTACTATTAAAAATCCTTTCTAAATTATTCTACAGTAATTCTTCCTTTCATATATGGATGTAAAGAACAATAGTAATGAAACTCTCCTTCTTCACTAAATTCATAAGAAATTATTCCTAATGTATCCACATCTCTTGATAAATCTATATCTAATATTGAATTATTTTCTTTATTCTTACCCGTATCGGTTGTAACATTATGTCCTTCCAAGTCCACATTAAACCAATGTACACTCGATCCTTTTTTTATTGTAATGTCTTCTGGTTGATAATCAAATCTATTAACTAAAATTACTTTGTCACCTGCAAAATTAACAAAACCAATTATGAAAACAAGTGATAGTATTGCTACAGTAAAGAGAATTTCTTTTCTCATATTTCATAAATATCTTTATTGTTTTTTAATTGCTCGATAATGAAGGCCGCCGGTGGGTTTCGAACCCACGACCTGAACCTATCTGCTTTATTGACCCACAGGGTCCTATGCTACCAACTACACCACGAATTGACTAATAATCGGCCACGTGTACAGACGGCCTACCATAAAAAAGTACGAAGATTGATTTAAAGTTGCATGCAAAAATCAATTATTCGTCAATGTGTTCAATAATATTTCTGCATATACTTGTGACGATTCCACTAATCTTTTTACTTCAATAAACTCGTCAACTGTATGTGCTTGTTTGATAAATCCTGGCCCATAAATTACTGATGGTATGTTTCCTTGATTCACTAGAATTGACATATCTGTGGTAGCTTTCATCCCTGATATTGTTGGATTCTTATTGATTACTTTGTTTAATGCATTCTTCACCTCTTGAACTATCTGTTCGGATTCTGCAACCTCTACAGCTTCTCTAATTGTGTCTATTTCCAAGTCGAATGTTAATCTATCATCTAAACTACGCAGTCCGTCTAATCTTATTCTTAATTTATCTAATATTTCATCTGTTTTTTCTTCAGGTAGGGTTCTTCTATCTATTGATATTCTACAAGAATCTGCAATCATATTCTGTTTAGTACCCCCATCTATTAACCCAATATTTATTGATGGATGACCTACTAAATTATTCTCTATTGTTTCTAATTCCTTACTAATTTCATTAATTTCCATTATTAGTTTCATCATGTTTATTATCGCATTGTTGGACTCTGAATTTGATTCACTTGAGTGTTCCAATTTTCCGTAAGTAGAAAGATTAAACCACATTGTACCTTTATGGGCTCTGTAAATTTTTTCGTCTGACGGTTCACCCACTACTGCCATATCTGCTTTTATATTCTCTTCAACTATTTTTTGTGTTCCCAAACCTGTTGTTTCTTCAGCCATTACACCTGTAAATATAATTTTACCATTGAATTTTTCCACATTGTTCATGATAAATTTCATTGCGATTATCATTGATGCAATTGCACCCTTCATATCTGTCGATCCTCTTCCAAATAATTTGTTATCTTTAATTATTGCAGAATAAGGATCCATACTCCATTTTTTTATATCACCTACTGGAACCGTATCAACATGTCCATTAAACATTATAGATTTTCCTACTTCGTCTCCAATTACTTCAGCAATTATGTTAGGTCTGTTTGGTAAAACCTCTTGTAATCGTACTTTCATTCCTAACGATTTTAAATAACTTTCTAGATACTCGCAAACCTCTTTTTCTCCTGCGGTTTCATCACTTGGAATCTTTATCAATTCTTGCGCAAGCTTTGTTATTTCTTCTTCTTTTATCTTTGACTTAATGTCTGAACTCAAGTCTATATAATTAGTATAAACAGATTTTATAACCGTTGCCGATGTATAGTAGCCAATGAATAAAACTGCACGATTAATAATCACTGGAAAAGTTCAAGGTGTGGGATTTCGTGCATTTGTTAGGAATCGTTCTATGAAAAATAATGTTACTGGATGGGTGAAAAATCAAGATGATGGCAGTGTTGAGGCATTATTTTCAGGCTCCCAAGAAGATATCAATAAATTAATTGAGATAACTCGTCGAGGCACACCTTGGAGCAAAGTATCTGATGTTTTTGTTACATATTCTGACGATGACGATGAATATTCCTCTTTTGAAATTCTATCTTAAACCCTGACGATTAATTATTTTTTCTAATAAATTTTTTGTTCGAGAATCTAACAACTTCATGTTAATTATGTCAATATCCTCAGGCTCATCTAAATCTAGTCTTATTGCATCTTCTAAATAAATCGAATACTGTAAATTATTATCTTTTATCATTTTTAGATGCGTGAAATAACTATTGCTGTCATATGAAGTTTGTATAATACCTGGTGGATTTCTGAATAATAAATTTGTTCCGTCTTCCCTTCTTGAAGGTGTAATAATTACTTGATTCTTATTCACTTGTCCAAATAACTTATCCAACACTTGATTATCAATTAATGGTATGTCTCCTGGAATTACTATCGTTGCATCAAATCCTTCTTTCATGAAATATTGGTTTCCAATTTCTACTGCATTATTCACTCCACTATTATGACTCTCTTTCAGGTGTATTATCTTCTCATAATTTTCATATTGTAATATCTCATTTTCTGAAGTAACTATTGCTATTCCATTCAAATAACTTGATTTAATTAAAACATCACACACGTCAAATAACATACATCTAACAAGTTCTTTCTTTTCTTCTAACGTTAACACAGAAGATAATCTATTCTTACTATCACTAAATTTCTTAACAGGTATGATTACTCCAATTTTCATTTTTAAATCTTCATTAATTCCCTTGCTAATTCTGCCTCTTCTTCTTTATTTCTCATTAATATGTTCGTTACATGTGGGATCTTTCCCATATTCTCTATCCCCTTTTTCTCACCTATATCTGTCTTGTCTATTACAATATCTGTGATAAAATCTTTATAATATTCCGTTAATCCCGTAACTGAAACATCATAATCCTTTGCTTGAAGCATCTTTCCTGCTGGTCCACTAACAGATTTTTTTTGTATTATGGGACTAACTAGGATCTTTTTAGATTGAGTTTCTTGTAATGCCTCTTTAATTTCTTTAATAAAAATAGTTGGACTGATGCTGGATATTGGATTTCCAGGAGAAATTAATATCTTATCTGCTTCCTTGATTGATTGAATCACATCTTCTGCTGGTTTTGCACTATCTATTCCTTTATATCTAACATCCAATATTCTAGGTTTTCCTTTATTTTTAACCCAAAATTCTTGTAGATGCATCTCGCCATCATCCGAAATAATTGTCGTTTCGATTCTATCATTCGACGCCGGTATAATATTATGCCTAATCTTGAAATCTTCGGTAAATATTTTCGTTATTTCTGCAAGATTTAATCCATTTTTTATCAAATTCGTTCTTTTATTATGTGTTTCTAAATCCTTGTCTCCAATTTGAAACCATGATTCTTCCGAAGTCTCTTTTATCGATTCAAGAAAATCAAATGTATCTCCTTTTATTCCCCATCCTCTTTTTATGTCTAGTCTGTTTGATAATCCGTATAGTGTTGTATCTATGTCTGGACAAATATAATATCCAAATAAATTGATATTGTCTCCTACATTCACAATTATATTGATTTTCTCATTAACAACTAAATCTAATCCTCTTAATAATTTAATTGACCCAGTTCCACCTGTAATTATTGTAATCATATCTGTTTCATTTCGACTGCTTTTTACAAATCAGTCCATTTAGTCACTTTCATTGATATTCCTATTGCAATTATTCCTATTCCGAAAACAATAGCGCAATTCCACAAAGCCGCTTGATAATTTCCAAAAACCATTATCTCTCTTAATCCATTGTTTAGATATGTTAAAGGAAGAATTTTTGCAAAAAGCTGAATGAACGTTGGCATAGTTTCTAATGGAAAGAATGTTCCTGACAAGAATAACATAGGGAAAGTAACTACGTTACCTGCTGCATCTGCTTCCTCTTCCTCTCGTACAACTGTGGAAATAATCATACCTATTCCTGGAAATGTCAGTGCCCCAGATATGATGAGTATGATTAATAATGGATTTAGAACTATGTCTATACTAAATACTAATGACGCAACAATTAATATTACGCTCGTTGAAATCATTCCAATTAGTATGTGATATAAAACTAATCCAATTATCCATTCAAATTTCGAAAGAGGCGTTGTAGCGAGTTTCTTTATTACACCATTTTTCCTATACTTGGTATTTGTTCCTATTGTTCCAAATATTCCTGTCGACATTATTGCTATTCCTATTACGCCAGGCACGAAATATTCTATGAAAGTTAAATCATTCGAAGAAATCTGCTCTTGTATCAAAGTTATAGGTTGTTCCATACCTTGTTTTTCCACATTCATTGAATTTATTACTCCATTGATCAATGAATTCGTTCGTGAAAATGTCTGATGTGAATCATCCATTATTAATTTTATTGATGTGTCTCCTTCCTGAAAATCTAATTCAAAATTTTCCGGAATTACAACCGTCCTGACTTGTTCTTCTATATTACCTTCATTTTCTAATACATTGAATGAATCAGTTTGATTGATTAGCTGAATTATTTTTAATGATGTTTCAGACGGATTACTCTGAANGATGTCATTATTTTCAATATATAGATCCATCTTATCTGATTGAAGTGAAAATAACCCNCCAAATAATANCATTAAGAGTAGTGGAAATGCTAACGTCCAAAATAANGTTGTTTTATTTCTTTGCCATGCTTTAAAATGTCCCTTAAACACGGTAAAAATTATTGTTGAAGTTCTCATTTTGCTAATCCTTCTTCATTAATTCTTCTTCCAGTTAAATTCAAAAATGCTTCATCTAGATTTGGTTTTTTTATTTCAATTTCCACATTTGGATCGTCTGTAACCGCTGCAAGTATCTTGAATAACTGATCATTATTATCAAATATTATGTGTATTTGACTCTCTGTATCGATTTCATATTGAATATTCTTCCCTTCTAATATTCTTCTGTCACAATTCTTCAATATGATTGATTTATTTCCCCCGTAATTCTCAATTAATTCGCTTGGAGAACCACTTGCTACTATCTTTCCTTCGATAATAATCAAGATTCTATCTGATAATTCTTGTGCTTCTTCCATATAATGCGTAGTCAAAAATATAGTCTTTCCTTGTTGTTTTAGTTTTTTTATTAGATTCCAAGTTTCTCGTCTTGCTTGCGGATCTAGTCCTGCTGTAGGTTCATCAAGAAACAATAATTCTGGTTCATTTATCAATGATATTGCTATCCCCACTCGTTGTTTCATTCCACCTGATAATGTTTTATACATTGAATCAGTTTTTTTTGCTAATCCAACACGGTCAATCAATTCATCAACTGATATTTTGCTATCATATAGATTCCTAAAGTATTCTAGATTCTCTTTTACTGTTAACCAATCGAATGCATTGAAATTTTGTGGCATGACTCCAATTTTTCTTTTTATCTCATTCTGTTTTTTTTTATCCTTTAGATTTATTCCAAATATTTCCACCTTTCCATTATCTGGTGTTTTCAAACATTCTATTATCTCTACTGTAGTAGTTTTACCTGCACCATTTGGACCTAAAAGTGCAAATACTTCTCCCTTGTTTACATCAAATGAAATTTCATTTACTGCAATAAATTCATCATATGTTTTTGTTAAACCATTGATACTAATTACTATATTCTGTTTCAATCTCTGAACCTCTTTTCTACGGCTTTTACTTCTTTTATTTCTCTATATGCTAACAAACTGAAAAAGGTTAAGAAATACTGTACTATTGGAATTGTTCTCGCTATTGTAGTTGCATCTCTATAAGTAAGTGCCACAAATATTGCTATTCCTATGCCTATTATATATCCAATTTTATATCTTTTCAAATAGACAGGCACTAATGCTAATTGTATTATGTATACGGGCAAAATTAGTTCATTAGGTATTCCATACATAAATGCCCCTCCGACATCTAGAAAAATCAAAATTCCACTAAAAAAAAGAAATATTGTTGCTGTTAGAACCTTCTGAGAGATATTATTGTTGGCAAATATTTGCCTAATGGTTTTATTTACGCTACTCATAAATGATCTTCCTTATTTTCACATTTATGCAGCCTTATTTGATATCCATTTTCTTGTAGCTGTGTCCCAACGAATTATTGGAAGTTTTGAATTTGCAGGTATTCCCATTGAAGATTTCTTCTTTTTAATTCCATCTGCACTTGCACCTGGATTGTCAATATTATAATCTAACCATTGTTTCATACAATCGAAACTACAATAACTTGGAGCAAATGTTTTATTTGTTCCCCATACCTCGAACATCTCACCACAATTCTTACATTCAGTGTTTCCTTCTTTATTTACTGTACTTGTTTCCTGACTTGACCCTGACGCCGTAGGTAATTTCATCTTTTTATAACTGGCTCCCATTTCAGTTACCCATTTCCTTGAATCTTGTTCCCATCTAGTTACTGGTAATGCCATTATCTCTAAATCTCCATCTCTATAATAAAATATTTCTCTTCATTTTTTATTCTATGGTCACTATGTTCTTTTCTTCATCATCGTTATTATCTTTATTTATAATAATCTCTAATATTCCATTATTATACTTCGCACGTGCTGAACTAGATATTATTTTACTCTCTAGTGGAATTTCTTTATAATAATTCTTTGAATTTGTCGTCGATACTAATAACTTAGATTCCTTTATTTCTATCTTGATATCTGATTTCTTTACTCCAGGAATCTCAATTACTACTGTTATTGAATTCTTTCCATCAATCAAGTCAACTAATGGTTCTCGTGATTCTTTTACCTCTAAATTCTCATCTGAATCAGCTTTAATATTTCCAAATTCATTGATTTCTGCCTTACCATTTTCGTCTATGTTAATCGAATATCCATAAATAAAAGGTTCCGATCTATCTAGATCTTCTGATTCACTCTTGTTTATCATTTTGGCTAAATCAGTGTTCATTTCATGCTCAAAGTCTTCAAAAATCTCGTCAAAACCGTCTAAATCTCTGAATAAATCATTAAACAACGGCATGAAGAATGGATATTTACTCTTGATTCTATTGAAAAATTCATCAATATCTGTCATTTTTATACTATTTTGATATTCCTTTCCTTTAATAAAATTGTCTGTTATAAATTTATAATCTTAAAAAATTATTTAATTTATTGTTATTATACCATGACCGAACAAGCTAGTATGGACGAAATTATTAAAAATTTCCAAAATGGCGAATTTATATTCTTACATGATGACGATTCCCGTGAAAATGAAACTGATATAATGTTAGCTGCAAAACATGTTACACCCCAAAAAATCAATCAAATGAGACAACTCGGAGGTGGACTTCTTTGCGTCGCAATTTCTCCGGATATTGGTTCAAAATTAAAATTGCCCTATATGTGGGATATTCTTTTACAAACAAAATCTCCTTCGTTAACTTCTCTTGTCAATACTCAACGTAACACAAATCAACGCTCCACTCATTCTATCACATTTAATCATCGAACTCTCGGCGGCGCTACTGATTCACAACGTTCTGACACAATATCCTCTCTTCATAAACTCTGCGAAGATTATACTGAGAACCATAATTTTTACGATGATTTTCATTCTATGTTTGAATCACCTGGCCATTTGCAGATGTTGATTGGTTCTCCTGGTCTTCTTGGTTCTAGAGAAGGACATACGGAACTTAGTCTATTCTTATGCAATATTTCTAACTTGACACCTATTGTAATCATGTGTGAAATATTAGACAACAAAAGCTTCAAAGAAAAATCAGTTGCTAATAGTAAATCTCTCGCTAATGAAAATAGTATTACCTTTATTGAAGCTGGTACGATTTTAGATTATTATAAAAATAATTATTAACGGACCCGGTGAGACTTGAACTCACGACCTCTAACCAAGATTGTTTCTCAATCTTTACAGCTGTCACCGTGAATTAGGAGGATCGACTATTTCTGTCGCGCTAATCCAGATTGCACATTATTTCTAATTCTGCGCTACGGGCCCATATGGAATTTATCAAATAAACTATAAAAGTTCATAATTCGTATTAATCTTGTGAATGATACGTTATTAGACGAAATTATATCTCTTAATGATGAATCCTTTCACTTGTCAATTCAAAAATATACAAATGGATATTTTGTTTCTATCTCTGAAGGAAGTAAACATACTTTAGGATCGATTTCTCTCTCCTTAAAACAATCAAATATAGTTAACACTACGATTATCACACCTAGTAGATTTTCTCCTATGATTCCACAACTCATTAGTGAATTAGCTAGCGAATCATCTAACGGAATTGGTCTGTCTTCAGTTTATCTTACCAAAGACATTAAACCTGAAACTGCTATCAGTCTTATTGAAATAATAAAATCTCATCTAAAAAAACTATAAGACTTCTTTTTCAAATATCTCTTTAACGATTGTTTCTAATTTTTTCTTATATTTTGACGTCGTGTAAATTCTAATTATGTTCATATAACCCAATATTGCATTCATCAGTGGCAATTCTGTAGCCTTTGTTGTCTCAAACTCTTTTTTTCTTGTCTTATTTAGTAATACAGTGATTTCATTGAATGATTCTTTCGTTGACGTTGTCGGAACCGAAGTTGCTGTTGAAACATCGATGAATATGTGACTTTTAGGTATATTTGATTTTTCAGCAATTTCATCTGTTAAATTTTCTCTAAATTTTCTTTGTGCGAATATCTTTGTACTAAATTTATCCTTTCCTAATACAATTTTCTCGAATACAAGTTTTAACATCTTTCTATTTGAATAATCAATCGCTAATTTTCTTGCTAATTTAGTATTTTCGTTTGTTGTATTGATATTTGAAATATTATAAAGTACTTTCTCATCACCTAGTTCTAAAAATCTATCTAAATTGTCGAGATCTGTGAAGTGTAACTCATCATCGGATAAAGTCATAGCTCTTGTTATCATTACTGCCGATGCACGAACGCTTTTATGAAAATATACTGCTCTAAACATCTCATATCTTGCAATCATTAATGATTCTAATGCATACAGACTATCTTTGTTTATTGCAAGTTTTTTCCCTGCAATCTCATAAGCATCAATGATTCTGTGAACGTCTACTTTTCCATATTCCACTCCTGAAAAATATGAATCTCTTAGTAAATAATCCATTGAATCGACACTTAGAAATCCCGCAATTATGTCGTTCATAAATCTTGGATGCTTCTTTGAAACTCCAACACATAAATTAGAAAATCTATTCACATTAATTCCAAATGATGATAAAATATCTGCAATTTCTGTTTCTTTAATAATTCGATCTGTAATATTTTCATGCGTCATTCCCTTTTCGTGTAATACTTCCTCAAATAGATGAGAAAATGGTCCATGACCAATATCGTGTAATAATGCCGCTATTGATAATTCAGTACTCATTTCTTCATCAATGATTTCTTGTGCTTTCAAATGATTAGATGCTCTTTTAGCTAAATGCATAGATCCAATACAATGTTCAAATCTTGTATGAAGTGCTCCGGGGTATGTCAAATGCGCAGATGCTAATTGTCTAATTCCTCTCAATCTCTGAAAAATAGGCGAATCAATTATTTTACATTCTAATTCATTAGCATAAATATATCCGTGTACCGGGTCTCTTATTTGCGTAACTTCATCTCTCAAAATATTATCACTTCTTAATTCTATATTTCCTTTCAACTATTCTCCATATTTCATTACTTACTTCGTCTTTACTTCTATCTCCCTTTATCCTAAACCATCTATTTTTATTTGCAAGATTGATATATTTTGATTTTACATTATTGAGAAATTTTTTATTTCTTTCATATCTATCTCTATTCTCCGTCTTTCGAATTACTGATTCTGTTATTGGAATATCAATGAAAATCGTTAAATCTTGCTTCGGCAGACCTAAATCTAGATTCTCTAGCCATTTCTTATTCAATCCATTCGCTAATCCATATGCAATATTTGAATCACGATATCTATTACATACGAGAAAATCCATTTCTTCTAATAATTGTCTTATTTCTTTCTCTGCTTCCCACCTGTTCGCAGACAATAATATATGGGATATCTCAACAGAAATCTTATCATCCCGAAGACATTTTCTTACTAATTTCCCTATAGTTGTATTATATTTTGGAAAAGAAATATATCCTACTTTGTATCCTTTCTTTTTTAACCTATTTTTGAGTAATAATGATTGAGTCTTTTTTCCTGATTGATCAATTCCCTCTATTACTATGAATTTTCCTCTTTTCAATAGCCCATTTACGTTGTCGATTTATATAAGGTAATTATCAACTATTTTCATAGTCTAAATTTTTATCCCGGTGTTACTTAATATAATTTGTGTCATCAAAGTTTATTGAAAAACAATATATCAAATCTAATACTATAGATAAACGTGACTATCAAGTAAATATAGCTGATGCTATTAAATCTCAAAATTCTGTAATTGTATTACCAACTGGTCTTGGCAAAACTGTAATTGCATTATTAGCAATTGCCGAATCAATTATTAATACTCCAACAAAAACTTGTATGATTCTTGCGCCTACTCGTGTTCTTGTTCATCAACACTATGAATTTTTATTAAATTCACTTAATCTTAGCAAAACTGAAATTAGTGTAATCACCGGTGAAGACACGCTAAAAAAACGCCAAACCAAATGGCAAAATCAAATTGTCTGTGCAACTCCTCAAATTTTACATTTAGATATACAACGAGGAATTATTGATCTCGATCAGTTTTCTATTGTTATCTTTGATGAAGTACATAGAGCCGTCGGTGATTATGCATATGTTCCTATTGCAAAATCACTTTATTCACAAAATAAAGAGATTATTATGCATGGAATGACTGCTTCACTTCCAAGTGAATCTATTAAAGTCGAAGAAATTATGAATAATCTTCACGCAATACATATAGAATCTAGGGATCGTGAGAGTGAAGATGTTAAACCTTATGTTCATAATACCGAGGTTCAAAAAATTGAAGTTGAATTACCAGAAGAGATCAAATCTATCAGTAATTTGATAAAAAAAACTATATCTTCCTATTCCTTAAAACTAAGAAATAATGGCCAATTATTGCCTAGAGATCCATCATTAAAAGCCGTTCTTGCTAAAAGTCATCAAATTGAAAAAGACCCATATTTATCAAAACGCTGGGATATCCGAAGTAATCTTTACTCGTTAGTTAGGTTACTTCATGGAATTAATATTCTTGAAACTCAGGGAGTAGATAGCTTTTCAAAATACATAACTAGACTTCAATCCAAACAAAAATCTAGCGGAGTTAAAAAATTATTAGAACATCCTGATTTTAATCAAGCAATTGTTCTTACTAATCGCCTTCAATCTGCTGGAAAAGATCATCCCAAACTTGCCAAATTAGAAGTCATAATAGAAGAAAATCTTCACGGCACTGATAAAGCTATAATATTTGCTAGTTATCGTGATACTGTTGATAAAATTTTTGAGATTCTTCATAGTAAGGGCTATCATGTCGGAACATTAATTGGTAAAAGCGGTCAAACAGGACAATCTCAGAAACAACAATTAGAATCACTTGAAAAATTAAAATCAGGAGAATATGATATCATTGTTGCTACTCAAGTTGGTGAAGAAGGTCTTGATGTCTCAGAATGTAAACTTGTTGTTTTTTATGATAATGTTTCTAGTGCTATCAGATTTACTCAAAGATTAGGTAGAACAGGACGACGTTCGCCTGGAAAAGTAGTGTCTTTTATTACTAAAGGAACTCGCGATGAAACAAATTATTATATAAGTCAACAAAGATTATCCAAATCCCAAAGAACAATTAAACGTATTAATAAAAATTATCAAAAATCCAATGAGAAAAAGGGATTAGATAAATTTCTTTAATGTTCTTAATTGTTATACATTTATTATTCATGTTTTTAAATTAACAACAATGGAATGTTCGTTTTGTCACGTATTCGAAGATTTACCATTTAATTGTTCTTATTGTAAACTTGTTTTCTGTTCATCTCATCGATTACCCGAAAAACACCAATGCAGTCAATTATATCGAGTTCATAAACCTCGAGAGACTTCTTATCAACAAAGCACTCCTACTTTTTCTATCAACAATCTAAACTCTATCGACTCAAGAATTAATCGTATACTTAATACTGAATTACGTCAACTTATGCTCGGTATGATCTTAGTACTTTTAGTAGGAATTTCATTCTTTTTGAGCAATAATTACTCATATTCTGCAATTACAATATTAATTCTTGGTCTCGTATTGATGGGTTCATTCTTAATTCATGAGATGTCTCATAAATTTTTTGCATTGAGAAATGGATATAGAGCCGAATTTCGCGTAAATTCAATGGGTGTACTTCTCACATTCTTTAGTATATTTCCATTTGTTCCATTGAAGATTATTGCTCCTGGAGCAGTTGTGATATCTGGATATCCCTCTAATTCTACACTAGGAAAAATTGCTTTAGCAGGCCCTATTAGTAATATAATTCTTGGCATATCTTCAATATTTATTCTACTGTCTTTTTCTCTCACACCGGAATTGTTCGCAATCATCTCTACTGCCGCTTATATAAATGGAATTCTTGCAGCATTCAATTTATTGCCATTTAGTATAATAGATGGAAAGAAAGTATATAATTGGAATAAATATATTTGGCTTTTTTCTTTTCTTTTCTGTATATCATTTATATTTGTTGTTTCTAATATAATATGATTAACATGAAGAAAAAATTTAGCTCCTTTGAAATTGATTCATTTATTTCTACAACTATCTTTGATGATTTAACATTAAGTCCTAATACTCGTAAAATTGATAAAAAGATAGGTAATCTTATTTCCAATATAATAAAAAACAAAGAATTTGCAGGAAAATCCAATGAATCCATGTTGTTAAGGACCCCTCAAACAAGTGTTCTAATTATTGGATTAGGAAGTAAAAAATGCTTATCAAATGATAAACTTCGTGACGCTGCTGCCAAAGCTTCAATTACTGCTAAAAATCTAAAAGTTAAGTCATTTTCTTTTAATCACGATATTTCTGACATGACCAACGATCATGTTGAAGCAGTTGTCCAAGGATCTGAATTGGGACTTTATAATTTTAATATCTACAAAAGTACTAAAAAAGACTTCCGACCTTCAACTATGAATATAATTATTAAAAATAAAACTAAAACTTCCCTTACTAAAAGTATTAAGACTGGGACAATCATTGCTGACGCCATAATGCTTTCTCGAGATATTTCCAATCTTCCTAGTAAAGATTGCACTCCTTTACAACTTGCTTCTCGAGCTAAAAAGATCTCATCCAATAGACCTCTTAAAACTACAATTTTTAATACTGATAAACTCAAAAAACTAGGTTTTGGCGGTCTTTTAGGAGTTGCTAGTGGTTCTCAACAGCCTCCTTGCTTCATAATAATGGAATATAACGGTGGTAAACGAGGAGAAAAACCTGTTGTCTTTGTTGGTAAAACGATTACTTTTGATACTGGAGGAATTTCTATAAAACCATCTCCTTCTATGGACGAAATGAAACATGATAAATCTGGAGGTGCAACTGTTATGGCTTTAATGCAAGCAGTCGCAGATCTTAAACTACCAGTTAATGTCATTGGTTTAATGCCTGCTACAGAAAATATGCCTAGTGGTTCTGCATACAAACCTGGTGATGTAATTACATTTTATAATAAAAAGACCGCAGAAATTCTAAATACTGATGCAGAAGGGCGTGTAATTCTTGCAGATGCTCTGTCTTATGCACAAAATTATAAACCAAGAATGATTATTGATTTCGCTACTTTGACAGGTGCATGTATAATTGCATTAGGTACTGCTGTAAGTGGTCTTCTTGGCAACGACAAAAAAATTATTAATTCATTATTCGAATCTGGTGAACGAACAGGTGAAAAAGTCTGGGAATTACCTCTCACTAAAGATTATAAAAAACTTATTCAAAGTGATATTGCCGATATTAAAAATATTGGGGGTCGTGGAGCTGGTACTATAACTGCTGCAGCCTTTCTTAGTCATTTTGTAGGTGATTATCCATGGGCACACCTTGATATTGCCGGTACTGCTTGGACGCAAGAAGGAACTCCTAAAAAATCTTATATTAAGAAAGGAGCTACTGGTGTTGGCGTACTTCTAAGTATAGATTTCTTAAGAAATTTATAAGAATCTCTGTTTAATGAAATTATATTAAATATAGGATTAGAATCTTATTTTTAATAATCCATTCCACCAGGTGGACCGCCTGGCGCACCACCACCTTTGGCAGATGATATTGTGTCATCAATTCTTAATATCATATTGGTTACTTCAATTGCAGCTTTGATAACTTGTTCTTTGACTTTCAATGGCTCATATACATTTCTTTTTGACATATCTGCTAATCCTCCTCTTAAAGCATCAACACCATACCATTTCTTTCCTTCAACTTGTCCTGCTCTGAGATTTACTTGAGTATCTATTGCATCCATTCCTGCATTTTCAGCTAGTGTTATTGGTAATGATTCTATAGCATCTGCAAACTTTTGCGCTGCTAGTTGTTCTCTACCTGTTAAATTATTTGCCCATTGTCGGATTTTATATGCAACATTTGCTTCAGGAGCACCTCCTCCTGCTACAATATATGGATATTCTAGCACATCTTTTACTACCATTAATGAATCATGTAACGATCTCTCTGCTTCATCAAGAACTCTTGGAGACCCTCCTCGAATTAATATTGATACAGCTTTTGGGTTCTTGCATCCTTCAATGAATACCCATTTATCAGTTTCAATCTTTCTTTCTTCAACTAACGCCGCAGAACCAATATCATCCTTCGTAAGATCTTTGAGATTTGAAACTATTCTTGCTCCTGTAGCTTTAGCTAATTTTGTCATATCGCTTTCTTTTACTCTTCTAACTGCCATAATTCCCTCTTGCGCTAAATAGTGTTGAGCAATGTCATCGATTCCTTTTTGACATATTACAATGTTCGCACCAGATGCAACTATTTGATCTACATATTGTTTCAACATTCTATTCTCTTCATCTAGGAATTGTTTCATTTGTAATGGATCATTTATTCTAATTTCAGCACTAATCTCTGTTTTTTCGATTTCTAATGCAGCATTAACTACTGCAATCTTTGCTTTATTGATAGATTTCGGCATACTTGAATGAACTACTTCTTTGTCCAATACAATACCTTTAATTAATGAAGTTTCACTCATTGAAGCTCCCGGTTTCTTATCAATCTTGATATTTGCTAAATCAATTTTTGTTTCTCCATCATTACCATTTGAAACTAATAATAACGAATCTACA
>JAKUSK010000010.1 GCA_022449325.1 Nitrososphaerales archaeon
CTATGAATCTCCTTCTAATCCTGATACTATAATGTTTGACTTTTCAGATCGTATATCTGCTTTTGATGTAGTTATTCCTACTGACATTCCAAAGAAAGGAGAAAATTTGCGTGATTTTGCAAAATTCTTTTTTGACAATCTTAATGTACCTCATCATTTAATCGACACAGTTGATTCTACAAAAATGATTGTTAAAAAACTAGATATGATTCCAGTTGAATGTATTGTACGTGGTTATCTTTATGGTGGTCTATTTGATCGAGTCAATAATGGTGAAATAGAAATTGACTGTGATAATGTTTTAGCTACTCAATTGTCAGAACCTATTTTTGACCCAACAACAAAATCTGATATTAAAGACGAACCAATTACTGAATCAGAAATTATCTCTCAAAAAATTATTTCAGAAGATGAATTAAATTATCTCAAAAACACTTCCATTGAAATCTATAAAAAAATACTTGATATGGCATCGAAGTCAGGCTTTTTAATTGCAGATTTAAAACTTGAATTTGGTAAGGATGAATCAGGAAATATACTTCTTGCCGATTCAATTGGACCTGATGAATTCAGATTATGGTCTCTCGCTAAATATGAAGTTGGAAAAACTCAAGAAAGCTACGACAAGCAGATTCTTCGTGACTGGCTTATTGATTCTGGCTATAAAAAACAACTTGACGATGCCAGAAAAAATAAATCTGATTTGCCTCCTCCACCTGTACTTCCTCAAGATCTGGTAGATTTGATCCAGGAAAGGTATGCAACCGCTTATGAGAACTTTTCAAAATAACTGAAAATGACTAAATCTTGGTCCTACAAAAAAGCTGGCGTGGATATTCGTAGTATCAAGTCTAGTCACTCTGAAATCTCTAAATTACTGGGTTCAACACTTTCTCTTCGAAATGGTCGTATTGGCGAAGTAATTACTGGTTCAGGTCATTATGCTGGCGTTATAAAACTTCGAAATAACGATTATCTTGCTTTACATACTGATGGTGTTGGAACTAAAGTTTTAATTGCTCAACAATATTCAAAATTTGATACTGTTGGAATTGATTGTATAGCAATGAATGTAAACGACCTTATTTGTGTCGGAGCTGAACCTATATCTCTTGTTGATTACATTGCTTTGAAAAAGAATAACCCTATTTTAGTAAAAGAGATCACTAAAGGATTAGTTAAAGGTTCGAAATTATCTGACACTCCTATCATTGGTGGCGAAACTGCAATCATGCCTGATGTAATCGAAGGATATGGAAACAAAGCATTTGATCTTGCTGCATCTGCTATTGGTATAATAAACAAAAAAACTAATATGCTTAATCGAAAAATTAAATCTGGAGATATAATTATTGGCCTAAGAAGTTCTGGAATTCATTCTAACGGAGCTACCCTTGCTCGTAAAGTCTTATTGGAAAAATATTCCCTACGAAAAAAAATCTATAAATCAAAACGCTTAGGAGATGTTTTGCTTGAACCAACTGTAATCTATTCTAAAGCTGTTATGGATATATTGAATAATATAAAATCAATTCATGGACTTGCTCATATAACCGGTGGCGCTTTTACTAAATTACCAAGAATCGGTTCTGTTGGCTTTTCTATCGATCTCCCCGACCCTCCATTAATCTTTGATTTAATTCAGCGTACTGGTAATATATCTGACAAAGAAATGCATCGAACATTTAACATGGGTTATGGATTTGTTATTATTTGTCCAAAATCTCAACACAATAACGTTGTTTCTATTCTCGACGAATACAAGATTAAGAGTGATGTTATTGGTGAAATATTCGCTGGTTCAGGCGTAAAAGTTAATGGAAAATCTGTTTTATAAATTGTGAATTAAATTATTAGGAACAAATTTTCTGATTTATAGACTTGCTTAAGTTTTTATCAAATTCTTCTTCTGTATAAACTCCAAATTTAGTATAAATACTCTTATATTTCTCAGCATTATCACCGAATAATAATACAATTTTTCCTTCTAATTTACTCTTTGTCTTATTTAATGCAGCTAAAACCGATCCTGTAGAAGGACCTGCAAATATATTTTCACTTGATGTTAACTGTTTTATCATCTCGAATGATTCTTTGTCAGTCACTGTTACTTTTTCATCAATAACTTTAATTCTTCTTTTTAGTAATTCCGGTTTCTCTGATTCTTCTAAATTCCTTAATCCTTGTATATTGTGATTCTTTTGTGGTTCTGCAGCAATTATTTTGATATTTGGATTCTTTTCTTTTAGATATGTCCCTACTCCTGTTATTGTTCCACCTGTTCCAATTCCTGTTATGAATGCTCCTACTTCTCCGTTTGTTGCTTTCCAGATTTCTGGACCTGTTCCATAATAATGTGACCTAAAATTCGCGTCATTATTGTATTGATCAGGAGAATAATACTCTCCTGGATGGTTTTTTATTAAAGCTGAAGCCAAAGCTATTGCTTGGTCTGTTCCAGGTCCAACTCTTGGACATAAGTCATCTTCTGTTTCCAAAAGTTTTGCACCATTTGTTCTTAGAATATCCTTTGTTTCATCACTCATTCTTTCTGGAACTGCTAATTCTATTTTATAACCTAGTGATTTTGCAAAATGACTTAGTGCGACTCCTGTATTTCCAGATGTTGGTTCAATTACTGTAGTTTTGTCTCTTACCAAATTCCCTTCTTTCTCTCCCTCCTTTAACATCCATGATGCAGGTCTTGCTTTTACAGAACCTGATGGATTACACCATTCAATTTTTGCATATACTTCTTTTAAATCAAATAATTTGTTCAATCTGACTAGTGGTGTGTTGCCTACATTCTTTACTATCTCTTCGGCATTTGAAACATCTGACTGTACTTGCAATTTATCCAATTATTAAGCCGTTATATGATTATTTAAATGATACAAATTTTCATAATTGAGAATCAATAACAGATGTTATAATGTTTAAATGACTTAATTTAGGTTAATGAATATGCAATCTACTCTTGAAGTTAAAGATCTTCATGTATCCGTAGAGAATAAACCTATTCTCAAAGGTCTTACTCTTACTGTCAATAAAGGAGAGAACCATGCTATAATGGGTCCTAATGGATCAGGCAAAAGTACATTGGCCAATACTTTGATGGGCCATCCAAAATATGTTGTTGACAAAGGAGAGATACTAATTGACGGAGAAGATATAATCACTCTTTCACCAGATAAGAGAGCAAAAAAAGGATTGTTTCTAGCCTTTCAATATCCACACGAAGTTTCTGGTGTTAGTGTTTTTAATTTTCTTAGATCTTCATTTAATTCCGTCTCTAAAACCCCTGATGCTAAGCCTTTGTCTATTATTGGTTTTAGAAAATATCTTAGAGAAAAAATGGAGGTTCTTGGTGTAGAGGAATCATTTGTTAAACGTTACCTGAATGAAGGATTTTCTGGTGGTGAGAAAAAGAAAAGTGAAATTCTTCAGATGGCTGTTCTTCAACCTAAAATTGCAGTTCTTGACGAAACTGATTCTGGCCTAGATATCGACGCATTAAAAATTGTTTCCGACGCAGTAAATAAAATGTCTGGCCCTGATCTTGGAATACTTCTGATTACTCATTATCAACGTATATTGAAATATGTAAAACCCGAATTCGTTCATGTACTTATGGATGGTAGAATTGTCAAATCCGGTTCAATGTCTTTAGCTGAAGAACTTGAAAACAAAGGCTATGATTGGATTCGTGATTCATTATAATGGGTTTGTCTAATTTTCACGATATAAAAAAGGACTTTCCTATATTTTCAAGACAAATTAATGGCAGGGATCTTGTATATCTTGATAGTGCTGCTACTACTCAAAAACCCATTGAAGTGATTGATTCAATTACTAGTTACTATAAGAATTGTAATTCAAATATTCATCGTGGAATTTACTCTATCAGTATAGAAGCTACTGAACTATATGAAAATGCTCGTAATACTATTGCAAAGTTCATAAATGCTAATTCTTCACGTGAGATTATTTTTACACGTAATGCTACTGAGGCTATAAATTTAGTTGCTAATGCTTGGGTATCTGCAAATCTTAAAGAAGGTGACTCGATAATCTTGACTGAAATGGAACATCATAGTAACCTTGTACCTTGGCAAATTATTGCTAAAAAACTCAAACTCAAACTTAATTTTATTAAAATTCAGGCTGATGGTGGGCTGATTCTTGACAACCTTGACGATTTATTCACCGATAATGCAAAATTTCTTTCTCTGACTCATGTTTCAAATGTTTTAGGAACTATTAATCCGATTAAAGATATTATATCGAAAGCCCATGCTCATGGCATTACTACTCTTGTAGATGCTGCCCAATCGGTTCCACACATGTCTGTCGATGTTCAAAATATTGATAGTGATTTTTTTGTTTTTTCAGGACATAAAATGTTAGGACCATCTGGTATTGGCGTTCTTCATGCCAAGAAAGATATTCTTGAAAATATGGAACCTTTTCTTTATGGTGGTGATATGATCTCAAATGTCAGCCTACGCGAAGCTCAATGGAACGATGTACCTTGGAAGTTCGAAGCTGGAACTCCAAATATTGTCGGAGCAATTGGTTTAGGAAAGGCCGTCGACTATCTTGATAATCTTGGCATGTCTAACATCCATAAACATGAACAAGAACTATATTCGTATGCCATTGACCGTTTTTCTGATTTGAAGGAATTCAAAATTTTTGGTTTTGAAAACAAAGATTCCACTGGCGGCGTTATATCATTTTCATACTCTGATTTTCATCCTCATGATATAGCATCAATTCTTGATGGTGAATCTATAGCTGTTCGTGCAGGACATCATTGTGCCCAACCTCTTATGGAAAAATTAGGTGTTCCCGCTACTACAAGAGCCAGTTTTTATGTTTATAATGATGAATCAGATATCGATAAATTATTCGATGGTTTACAAAAAGTAAGAAGTGTGTTGACTTAATGAGCGATGATATTTACAAAGAAATTATTTTAGATCACTACCGAAACCCTAGAAATAAAGGTAAACTTACTGATTCTGAAATTTCTGCACAAGACAACAATCCTGTCTGCGGAGATAGGATTACTATTGATATAAAACTCGAGAATAACGTTGTTTCGGACGTAAAATTTGATGGCGAAGGCTGTGCAATTAGTCAATCTTCTGCTTCTATTCTCACCGATATGATTATGGGTAAAACTGTCGACGAATTGTCTAAGTTCACTAAAGACGAACTATTGGAAGAATTAGGAACTCCTTCATTGGGCCCTGCTCGGATAAAATGCGCTCTATTGTCTCTGAAGGTTCTTAAAATCGGCACCTATCAATATCTTGGAACTGAGTTACCCGAAGATCCAGAAAATTAAATTATTATCTTATCTCCTAATTCTGGAGCTATGGCGTCATAATCATAATCTTTTTTTACTTTTTCTACAAAACTAGTTGCTTGTTCTTCTTCTGCATGTACTGCTACAATTGTTGGATTTCCCTTAATTCCATCAATCATCTCGAATAATTGTTTACTTCCACTATGAGAAGAAAAATTAAAGTGTTCAAACTTTCCCTTTATCTTCTTTAATTTTCCATCCACTCTTATCATTTTCTTTTCTAATAACGTTCTTCCAGGAGTTCCCTCTGCTTGATACGAAACTAATGATATGGCATTCTTTTCATTCATCGCGATATTTCCTTTGTAGTAAGAAGAAAGCCCTCCTACCATCATTCCAGCTGGAACAATTATAACTCCCGGAGTATTCATTAATTCTTTTCTTTGTTTCCAATTCTTTGCTTCTGTCAAACCATTTATCATACTTTTGAATAAACTCGAGTCTCCTAAGAATTCTAAATTCTCTAATAAAATCTGATTTGTTTTCAATGCCATACCATCCATTGCTACGGGTAATGAGAAATTATGTGATTCAAGGACACATGCAATCTCTTGAGATCTACCGACTGCAAATGCAGGAACCAGTAACGTTCCTCCTCTTTCAGTAATGTCCTTTGCAAAACTTACAAATTCTTCTTCTACTTCTTCTCTATCTGGATGGTCATTTACTCCATATGTTGCTTCAGTTATGAGTAAATCTACTTCTCCATATTTCGTATCGGCACCCTTGACCAAATTTTGATCCGATGAATTTATATCTCCTGTATAAACTACTCTTTTTCCTTCTCCTTCGATTACTATACTTACACTTCCTGGCATATGCCCAGCATTCATGAAATTAATTTTTACATCTCCTATGTTAAATTCCGAGTTCATTCCTATCTCTACAATATTCTCTTTCATTCTTTCCAATTCTTGATGTTGATAAGGCAAATATTGCTTTCTAACATCATTTGATAAATTGATAAAATCATCTATTAGCAGATTGCTGATCTGAGCAGTTGGCTTTGTACAATACGTCTTAATCTCATTTGACACATAAAATGATGGAACTCCTCCGCTATGGTCTAAATGTGCATGGCTTAATATTATTCCATCCACTTCTTTTGGATTTACATGCAGTGGCCATGTCATGGGCTCTCTTATCTGTACTCCATAATCCAGTATTAGCTTTTTATTCTCAATTTCTAACAAAAACGCAGAGCGACCTACTTCTCTCGAAGCACCTAGTGTAGTTAGTTTCATTTAATTATCAGTAAGATTTTTAGTCATCTCTCCATCTATAAACATTAATGATTTCTGCAAAGTTGTTCCCTGAAGACCTAGATGTAAATGGCTTGTCCTTGATTACTGGATTTCATGGAATCGGATCTACTGGATTCTTGGCTCTAAACCATCTTATTAACACTCTTAAACCTGACCGTATTGGAGTATTTGAAACGGATTATTTATCTCCTATTTCTTCTATTAATTCGGGAAAGATTATTACTCCATTCGAAATATACAAAAAAGATAATATTGCATTTCTTCGTGTTGCAGTTCCTCCACTACAAGGAAATGAAATTGTTTTCCTTCGTAATGTATGTGAAATAATTTTGGAAAAGAATTTCAAAGAATTGATATTATTGGGCGGTCTTGACGCTCAACTCAAAAAAGACGACTCAAATTTCCGATATGTTAAAACTTCTTCTTACAAACTCCCTAAATATTTGTCTGATTCTACCCCTCTCGAGGACGAACGGGTTATCATAGGTCCTGTTGCTCAAATGCTTAATTTCATGGAGGTTCGTAATTTTCCTACTCTTGGATTGCTGCCTTTTGCTACTTCTATTCGTTTAGATCCACGCGCTGCATCTGAGGCTGTAAAAATTCTTTCAAATATTTTTAATTTAGAAGTAGAAGTTGATACCCTTGTTGAACAAGCTCTTGAACTAGATAAAAACGATCAACCTGAGTTAGTAGATAATAATAAATCTGTTACGTCTAACATTTATTCTTAGTTATTTAATATCTCTTCCAATTCTGTATATAAGAGATCTAATTTGACATCTATAATTCTTTTAGGTTTCAATTCCCTCACAATAAAATCAACAACTCTTTGATTGAGCTTGTTATCTTTCATGTATGTGACTTCTTTTGGATTCAATATGATAAATTGTTCTTCTAGTGTAGTAATTAATTCATCAATCACTGTTTTGTCTTTCTTTATTTCATACGAACTTTCCATGTGGGAAATTGGATAGATATCTGTAATTTGGTAAGGCACAAATCCAATTGGCGGAATTATATATCCAATTATATAGTCACTATTATTATTTTCCAATATGTTTTTTAATTTATTGTTATAAAGTAGCGGTTTATTTTTTGTTACTGGAATAATTATTATTTTGCGGTTCTCAAATTTCCTGAAAACCTCTATTGTCTTCTTTTGATAATTTCTTAATTCAGGTCTTCTATTATCGGGAAAAGATGCAAGAAACATGCCTTTTGATTTAAACCTCTTCTGAAATTCTGATATATCATCAATATTATTCGAAATATATACAAATGCATCCCACATCTTTGGATGAGATCTGGCACGAGTTCCTACATATTCCCATAACCTTCCCTCTCTTATTGCTTGTCTAGTAGAAACTATCTCCTTCCATAATAACCACAAGTTATGTGTTCCAATAGCCTTGATTCTCTCCTTATGCTCTAGCTTTCTCATTTCTCTTACTGAATATTTATTACATGTTTCACAAATGCATGGAAGATATTCTAATTCGTCTATGTTTCGTGTTCCATTTTCAGTAAAATACCGTCCATGTTTTGCATAAAGTATGTAGGACGCAGAATCAAATGTATCGCATCCAAGAGCAACGGCCATAGACAACGGAAGAGGATGACCTAGTCCGAACAGGTGAAGGGCTTTCTCAGAAGGTATGTTTTTCTTTGCAGTAATTATCATCTTTGCCAAAAGTGTATAATCATAATTTTCCATAATTTCTGTGGGACTTCCTAGAGTGAACATATCGAAATCCATCTTTGATAATTGCTTAGACGAAAACTCAACTAAATCTAAGAATTTCCCCCCTTGAATTGGAGCCATCCAAATTGATTTGCGTTCTATGTTCTTGAGAGTGACTTCACATGATTCTAATGTTTGTGTTACACTATTTCTAGCTGTTTCCCAATTGTCTGCTAAGCTGGTAGGCTTGTCTAATATATTACAGAAATCTGAATCAATGTTTTCTTGAAACCTTGCTATTTCTATTTCACCAACATCTACTTTTCCATATTCTAAAACCTGATACCCTCCTGAATCAGTCATAATGGGACCTTCAAAATCAACAATTTTATGAATATTTTTGTCTACAGCTTCATCCCCATATCTCTGCCATGTTATGTATGAATTTGTCATTATGGCTTCAAAACCCATCCTTTTTATGACGCTGGTATCGATTAATTGATTCACAGGATGTAATACGGGTAAAAGAGCAGGAGTCTCCATATTTCCGTTCTTTGTATATAATTTACCAATTCTTGCTGCTAATTCAGTTGATTTAATTTCAAACATTCTCTTAATTTCTCTCTACTAATATCTTATTTCTACTTTTAATTATACGCTCATATAAGAATTAGTTTATAAAAATGGAAATTAAGCATTAAAAATTTAATTATTATCTTTTTAATTACTAATTATGAGTAAAATTTCTAATAACGACACGCCCGATGAAATTGAATTTAAAATGCTTGAAGCTAACGCTGATGGTTCTGACGAAGTAACCTTTCAATTAGAAGATGGTTCCATTATTAAAATTCGAGTGAATATTGATCGAGCTGGCGTTGCAACCAATTATCATAATTCTGACGGTTCCAAGCATTATAATGTTCAGGCTTCTATGTCTGTTAATGTAATTTCGTCTGATAGAACTTATAAATTATCAAAACCTGGAATGAAATCTGATAAATCAGTAGTTTCGAAACCATACAAATAGATTACTTACGTTTTATCCTAGTTCCTTCTTTGGTGTCTTCTACAATGAACCCTTTCTTCAATAGTTCTTCTCTAATTTCATCTGATTTCTTCCAGTCCTTTTTTATTCTTGCCTCATCTCTCTGTTCTATAAGTGACCTTACATCATCATCCAATTCTATTGTTTTATCTGACAATATTCCCAATACCTTGTCTATTGTCTCAAAGTAATCTGTGATTTCTAATTTGTTCTCTTCTAAAACCTGATTCGTTTCTAAATATTTGTTCATGTCTCTGACAAACTTGAAAATTGAAGCCAATGCAACTGGCATGTCCAAGTCATCATCCAACGCTTCTTCAAATGCCTTCTTAGATTCTTTAGTAATACTAGATATATTTGCATCTCTTCCAGTTTTAGGCTTGCCTTCAATTATCTTTGAATAAATTTCTTGTATCCTGTTTATATTCTCTTTTGCTTGATTTATCCCATCAAATGTAAAATTCAACTGTGATCTATAATGTGACGAGATTAGTAGAAAGCGGATATTCTTTGCATCGTAACCCTTGTCTATCAAATCTCTAAGTGTAAAGAAATTACCTTCTGATTTTGACATTTTCTTTCCTTCTACTATTAGATGTTCAGAATGAATCCAATATCTGACAAATTTTTTGTTTGTCACTGCTTCGGTTTGCGCAATTTCATTTTCATGGTGAGGGAATATTAAATCTACTCCGCCTGCATGAATGTCTATTTCTTCTCCTAGTATTTTTGTAGACATTACCGAACATTCAATATGCCATCCTGGTCTTCCTTTTCCCAATTTTCCTTCCCAATACACATCTCCATCGTCCTTATCCCAAGCCTTCCATAACGCAAAATCTTGCGCATTATCTTTTGTATATTCGTCTTCATTTAATCTAGTTCTGTTTTTTTCATTATTGATCTCTAATCCTGATAGACTTCCATATTTGGAAAATTTGTTTATTGAATAATAGTACGACCCATCTCTTTCATAACAGTACTCTTCACTCTGTAATTTCATTATATGACTCTCTATGTCTTTGATATAATCTGTCGCTCTTGGATATTCTGTCGCCTCTTTAACATTCAAGCTTTGTAAATCCTTAAAAAATTCACTTGTAAATCTATTTGTATATTCTTTTAACGTGGAGTTGCTATTCTTTGCCGCTCTAATTGTTTTATCGTCAACATCCGTTATGTTCATCACAAATTTTACTTTGTAACCTTTTAATTCTAAATACCTTATTAATACATCCTCGAACAAAAACGTTCTTAGATTTCCTATATGAGCATAATCATATACTGTCGGACCGCAGCAATATACAGTTACTTCGTCATCATTTTTAGGTTCAAATGGCTGTTTTGTCTTTCCTAATGAATTAAATAATGTTAATCCCATTATTTGTGTATCTGTAAAAGTGATATTTATATAGCAACCACTCTCATGATATTCAGAGTCTAACATGATACAACGTCCAAGTTACAGTTATTGGTCTTTTTCATATCCTTAGTTAGCACTCTAATTTACTAGTTTATTTTTGGTGTGTAATTGATGATGAATAATATTAATCGTAATGGAAGAATCCTTGCAGTTACCCTAGACCACGGTCTAACTATTGGTCCTGTTCCTGGATTAATTGATATGAATAAAACAGTCGATTTAGTTCAAAAAGGCGGTGCATCTGCTATCGTTGCCCATAAAGGCATCTTTAAAACACTTGATTCAAAAGTCGATATTGGTAAAATTGTTCATCTTTCTGCCAGTACGAGTCTTTCTGTTTTTCCAGACGATAAAGTGATTGTCGGAAGCCCTGAATTAGCTCTTGGAAACGACGCAGACGCTGTTTCTATTCACATAAATATAGGTTCTAGTCATGATCGAAACATGTTAGAAGATCTTGGCTTAGTTGCCGACGAATGTTCTGAATTAGATATTCCATTACTTGCAATGATGTATCCTCGAGGAGAAAATATATCCAATCCTTTTGATCCAAAAATTGTTTCGCACGTTGCACGAATTGGAGCAGAATTAGGCGCTGATGTTGTTAAAACTGTTTACACAGGTGATTCGGAGAGCTTTCGTAGTGTTGTTAAAGGATGTCCTGTTCCGATAGTAATTGCCGGAGGTCCACAAGCTGATACTGACAAAGAATTACTTGAGATGGTAAAAGGCGCAATTGACGCTGGCGCAGTAGGAGTATCTATGGGTAGAAACATCTTCCAACATTCCAATCCCGAAAATATTACTAAAGCAATATCGAATATTATCTTTGATAATAGTTCTGTAGAATCTGCTTTGGAGGTTATATAATTGACTGATAAATTACGAACTATTATTGTTGAGCCTAAAATATCTGATTCCGAAATAAATGATTTCAGTCAATTGCTCTTTGAATCTGGAATTAAGACTGTATTCGTGCGTGATATGCCTGATTCTGACACTTTATCTAAATTTGAGACATACTCATTTTCAGATAAATCGGACGTTCAAGTAGTAGATTCTGAAACACTGGATAAAGTAAAGTCTGATCAGAGATTTTCTTATTTTGCTTCGTTGAATGATGATTCAAATCTTGATGAGATAGTAAATGCCGCAAAAAATAACGCCGAATCGGTTATAATTGAATTTGAAGAAAATACCGAATGGAAGATAATACCTTTGGAAAATCTTATCGCCGAATTACACGGTCTTAAAACCAAAATATTTACGGTGATTAATGATCCATCTGAAATCAAAATGATGTTTACAATTTTGGAACTGGGTGTCGATGGCGTCTTATTAAGGACATCTAACATTGACGATGTTAATAAACTGAATTCAGAATTAACTGAACTTTCAAAAATTGATTTGTCTGTAGCGGAAATTATCGAAATCAAAGAAGTTGGTATGGGTGAAAGAGCCTGTGTCGATACTGCATCTATGTTAAATCAAGGTGAAGGATTATTGGTAGGAAATCAAGCAAACTTTATGTTTCTTATGCATAATGAATCTGCAGGTTCTGGATTTACTTCTCCTAGACCATTTCGTGTTAATGCAGGAGCAGTACAGTGTTACACGCTATTGCCTGATAACCGTACAAAATATTTATCCGAACTTGAAAGCGGTACTGAAGTAATGATTATTTCACATCAAGGAGTTGTTAGAAATTCTATTGTAGGAAGACTAAAAATCGAAAGTAGACCATTATTCCTTGTACGTGCTAAATCTGAAGATAAAGTTGGCGGTGTCTTGATTCAAAATGCTGAAACTATTGCATTTGTAAAAGAGGATGGCAAACCTATCTCCACAACTTCACTTAAAGTTGGTGACAAAATTCTTGTTAAGACTGAATCTAATAAGGGTAGACATTTTGGCATGGAGGTAGAGGAATACATTCTTGAAAAATAACACATTAGAACCTAAGTTTTGCGTTTCAATTGCAGCACCTAATACTTCTAAATTAAAATCATCCGTTAATTCTGCATTTTTATCTGGTGCACATCTTGTTGAAATTCGATTAGATTCTTTGAATTCATTTTCTATTAATTTTATTGAGGAGTTGTCTAATACTCATAAAAATAAACTTGTTCTTACTTTTAGAAGTAAACATCAAGGTGGATTGTCTAATATTTCTGAATCTGATCGACTTCAAATTCTTATCCAGTTACTTGACTTAAAACATTCATTCAAAGACATCGAATCTGATACTTTTAACCGAAATTCTACATTATTCAAAAACGAAAAAAACTTGATCGTATCCTGGCACAATTTTAATATCACTCCTTCTACTAATTCTCTATCCGTCCTAATAAAAAATATTTCAAAGAAGCTATCAAGACCTACACAAATTATCAAAATTGTTACTTATGCTAATTCTTTGAATGATTGCAATAAAGTCTACAAACTCTATCCTAGATTTAAAAAGTCAAAGTTTCAATTATTGGCTTTTTGTATGGGTGAAAATGGTTCCGTATCGAGAATCTTGTCCCCTATGCTTGGAGCGCCTTTCATATACTGTTCATACGGCAATAAAGTAACTGCTCCTGGGCAAATCAATATAAAGCATCTGAAGGAAATATATTCAAATTTTTCTTAATAATTTGTGATTATTATGGGAAGTAATTCTAATGAAATGCTGTACTGTTTACTGGGAAATGGAATAAAAAATTCCTTATCTCCTATTATTCATAATAGTTTTTTCCAATCTAACAAACTAGAAAGTTATTATACTACTCTTAATGTCAATTCTAACGATCTTAAAACTATACTTGATACATTACGTAAATTGAATTTTCGCGGCGCTAATGTAACTATTCCACATAAAACAGATATTATTCCATATTTAGATTCTCTTGACTCTCTTGCTAATTCTGTAAATGCCGTTAATACAGTATTATACGAAAATGAAAAATTGATTGGTTATAATACTGATGTCGAAGGTTTCATGAAACCTCTACGTAAAAATATCCAACGATTTGACAATAAAAAAGCTGTAATTCTTGGATCAGGTGGAGCTTCGAAAGCTGTATTATACGGTCTAATTAACGCGAATTGTAAAGAACTAATCATTCTTAATCGCACAATTGAAAATGCTAGACAAATTGTTACAAAACTCGATTCTGATATTCCAATTTCTTGTCATGTACTAAACCAAAAAACTATAGACTCACTATCGGATGTTGATATTATGATTAATACTGTCCCTCTTCATAAAACTAATACGATTCTTGACTTTCATTCTGATTTGGGAATAAAACTTGCTTATGATCTTGAATACCTTCCCAAAGAAACTAACTTTATCAAACAAATGAAATCTCTTAATGCCGATCTAATATATGGTTATGAAATGCTATTGTCTCAAGCAAAACTATCGTTTCAGATTTGGACTGGTATACTACCTAGTGATGATTCTATTGATGGTAAAATCTTATCAATATTGGGTGTTTGAAATGAAATCTAAAACTACTGTTCATGGTGCTGTATCAATCGTTAATGCTTTAGCAACTGGGAAAGGTTCTGCTTTAGGCATATCTTTAGAAACTACTGCCGAGGTGTTATTGACAACTGAAAATAATATCGAAATAATAATTAACAATGACAAGTCAGAGGATAAAACACTAGCTAGAGAATGTTTCAAACTTGTTAAACCTAGTTCTTCTGAATCTGTCGGAGCTATAATTACTGTAGATTCAGATATTCCTATCGGGAGAGGATTGAAAAGTTCTAGTGCAGCTGCTTCAGCGATTGTCCTATCTTGTTTAAAGGCATTTGATCTTTCTTTTAATGAAAAACAAGTCCTTGATTTATCTGTAAAAGCTTCTAAAAATGCAGGCGTAACAATAACCGGTGCTCTTGATGATACTTCTGCATGTCTTTTAGGTGGCTTGGTCGTTACTGATAATTTATCTAATAAAATATTATCAAGAAAAGAAATTGATGATGATTATTCTGTCTTGATTCATGTTCCTAAAAATAAAACCTATACAAAAGATGTAGATCTGTCTAATTCCACTGATTTTGACTCATCAATTAATACACTTATTTCTATGGCCTTGGAAGGGAATTATCTTAATGCCATGTCTCTGAACGGTATGATATATTCAAAACTTCTGAAACAATCTGATCTGGCTTCTATCCTTGCCCTTAAATCTAATGCCCTTGCTTCTGGACTCTCTGGTACTGGACCTTCTGTTGCCGCAATTTGTAATTCTGATACAAAATCATCTATAATTGATTCATGGAAAAGTCTTGACGGTGATATTATATCTGCCAAAATTAATAATGATACAGGATTGTGATCTTATGGATAGTGTTACTATAAAACCTTCTAAACTTTCAGGCACAATTAAACCTCCTAATAGTAAAAGTTACACGCACCGTGCACTTTGTCTTTCATTGTTATCAAATTCTCCTACGATTATAGTTAATCCTCTTCTTTCTCGTGATACAAATGCTTCCCTTGACTCGTGTCTGAGATTTGGTTCTGAAATCAATAATCTAGACTCCTCAATAGAATTGATTCCACCTTCTAAATTATCTAATCCTGGAAAATTTAATGTAGAAAATTCAGGAACTACTTTACGTTTCTTAACTTCTATCTCTGCTTTAGTACCTGAAGGTGAGATTACTATTACTGGCGATTCGAGTATTCAAACAAGACCTATGCAACCATTGCTTGATTCTTTAAATGATTTAGGCGTTTCCTGTCAATCAATCGACAATGATGGAACTCCTCCAATCATTGTTAAAGGTGGAGGAATCCGTGGCGGAACTACAGAAATATCTGGATCTATATCTTCCCAATTTGTTTCATCTTTGTTGATTTCATGTTCAAAAGCTGAACAAGAAACAAATATCAAATTGATTGAGCCGATTGTGTCTGGACCATATATTGATTCTACATTATATATGATTGATAAATTCGGAGGTCTTATTACAAGAAAAGATAATATATTCACTGTACAACCTGGTAAGTATTCTTGTAATAAAATTCATATACCTAGTGATTTTTCTGCTGCTGCATTTCTCTTTACAGGCGCAATACTTTCTAGCGGTGATGTTACAGTAATTATGGACGGACAAGAAATGCCTCAAGCTGATAAAAATATTCTTGATATTATTTCTCAAATGGGGGCTTCTGTAAATATCAATCCTCAAGATTCCTCCTTTACAGTATCATCAGAAGGCAGTCTAACTGGTGGCACATTTGACTTATCTTCTTGTCCTGATTTACTTCCTGTTGTTTCTGTTTTATCATTACTCTGCTCGAATTCTGTCAAAATTACTGGAATCGAACATACTAAGTATAAAGAATCTAATCGTATGAAACTTATCTCTGAAGAATTACAGAAAACAGGAGCTAATATAGTCGAATCTGAAAATAGTCTTGTTATAGACTCTCCTAATTCTATAAAACCCTGTAGGCTTAATTCTTATGACGACCATAGATTATTCATGGCATTTTCACTAATTGGTTTATATTCTGAAGGAATCGAAGTAGTTGGCCGACAAAGTATTGACGTTTCTTATCCTGATTTCATAGATGATATTAATTCACTTTCAGGAAAAATGGTGATTAATTAATGACCTGGAGTACTTTAGGCGAACGGTTTGCACTTACTGTTTTTGGCGAAAGTCATGGACATTCAATTGGCTGTGTTATTAGCGGATGCCCTGCTGGTGTTTCTATTACTACTAAAGAGATACAAAAAGAACTTGATTTAAGAAAACCTGGCACTTCTAAACTCACAACTCAACGAAAGGAACAAGATAAAGTAGAAATACTATCTGGAATTTTTAACGATCGCACAACTGGATCTCCAATATGTATGACAATAAAAAATAAAGATACTCGCTCTGAAGATTATGCTAATATTATGAAAGCTCCCCGTCCAGGACATGCTGATTTCACTGCCTGGGAAAAATATGGCGGATTCAACGATTATCGTGGCGGCGGTCATTTTTCTGCTCGTCTTACTGCATGTTTTGTGATGGGAGGCGTAATCGCTAAAAAACTACTCAAAACAAGTTTCAATACTGATATTGTTGCTTATGTTAAAGAAATAGGAAATCTCAAATCATCATCTGATTTTAAATCTGCTAAAAAAAATCGATATTCTACTGATGTTAGGTGCCCTGATCCAGTAATTGCAAAAAAAATGTCCAATGCAATACTAAAAGCCCGAAAATCAGGTGATAGTCTTGGTGGAATTATTGAATGCCAAATCATCAATGTACCTGTGGGTTTAGGCGAACCTATTTTTTCTGCACTGGATTCTGATATTAGCAGGGCTATGTTCTCCATTCCTGCTGTAAAAGGTGTGGAATTTGGTAAAGGATTTGAATCTGCTAAGCTCTTTGGTTCAGAAAATAATGATCAATATTCTGTTTCTAAGAAAAAAGTATCTACACGAACAAATAATTCAGGCGGTATATTGGGAGGTATTTCAAACGGAATGCCTATTGAATTCAGATTGGCATTTAAACCTCCTTCTTCAATCTTGAAGAAGCAGTCTTCCTTTAATCTAAAGTCTAAAAAATCTGAAACTTTGGTTGTTAAAGGCAGACATGATCCTTGTGTCTTACCTCGTGCAGTTCCAATCGTTGAAAGCGTCGCTGCCTTAGTTCTTGCAGATCATGGTTTACGTTCTGGTAAGATTAATCCAATCATTAAATAGTGATTAACTTGGACGATAAGAAAAAACTTCAGAAATCAAGAGAATCAATTGAGAAAATTACTGTTGAAATTCTTGATTTGCTATCTAAACGTCTTGAATTAGGACGAGAAGTTGCAGTTTTAAAAAACAATCTCAATATGCCATTGGTTGATCCTGTTCAAGAACGCAAACTCTTCAAATCTATTCAAAAAGAATCTGAATCTCTTAATCTTAATAAAAATTTTAGTAAAAAGCTTTTAAAATTAATTATTGAAGAAACAATTTCTCGAGAACAAGACCATTTGAAACAATTCCGAATTAAACAAAAAAAGAGTGTTGGAATTATTGGCGCTAGTGGAAATATGGGTAAATGGTTTACTGAATATTTTTCTGAAAATGGATATTCTGTAGGACTTTATAGCAGAAAATTAAAAAAGAAAAAAAACCCAAAATCAAAAATCTTCAAATCAATTAGAGATTGTGTAATTCATTCTGATATTATTATAATCAGCGTTCCTATTGAAACCACTAATAAGATCATTGATGAGGTTGTAAAATATTCCGATAATACTAACATCGTTATTGAAATTTCTTCAATGAAAAAACAAATAGTTTCTAATATGAAAAAACTCTCAAATAAATCTCAGTTAATGAGTATTCATCCTCTATTTGGCCCAGGTGCCAATATATTCAAACCCCAGAAATTCATTCTTGTTCCAATAAAATCTACCCAATCTGAAA
>JAKUSK010000011.1 GCA_022449325.1 Nitrososphaerales archaeon
GGTTTTCATGAACAGAAATATTTAGTTTATTTTTAAGTTCAATCAACGGATCAGGTCGAAGTTGAAGAGGTTTAGGAGATACAAGATGAATATTAGGTTTATAATTAGACAGAGCGTATAAAAGAGAATAAACTGTTCTACCATATTTTAAATCTCCAAAAATTGCAATATTTAAGTCGTCAACTTTACCACATTCATTTAAGATGGTATAAACATCTAACATAGCTTGAGTAGGATGTTCTTCGCTACCACTGCCGGCATTTATAATTGGATTATTACATATTTCTGAAGCGTATCTAGAAACTCCTTCGCTAGCATCTCTTAAAATTATAGCATCGACATATTGGTCCATTGTAAGTAGACTGTCACTAAGATTTTCACCTTTCTGAGTAGACGAGTCAGAAGGATTACCGAAACTAATGGATTTTCCGCCCAAAGAATTCATTGCAGATTCAAAACTTAGACGAGTACGAGTACTTGGTTCAAAAAACATAAGTCCAATCGACTTAGTATTCAGAGAGTCATTAGGAAGAGATGATTTAATTTTATCAGCAACATGAAACAAATAGTCTAAGTCAGGACGTTGAAAATCCTTAATCGAAACAATATCGCGGTTATAAAATGGATTTTTCAATCTTTTCATTAATTTATACACACATAAATATAAACGTTGCAAAAACAAGAATTAATAGAAAATGTCAGAAACACATGATCTCAGAATAAATAGGATAAAACACGGAACTGTCTTAGATCACATTGTGGCAGGGAGAGCATTTAATGTATTATCTGCATTAGATATCAATGGAACGGACGGTAATCAAGTTTCTGTTGCAATGAATGTTTCCAGTAAACAGTATAAGAAAAAGGATATAATCAAAATTGAAAACAGGATATTGGCAGTAGAAGAGACAAATCGTTTAGCATTAATTACACCGCATTCTACAATCAATATAATTGAAAATTACGAGATAATAGAAAAAAGAAATGTAGAATTGCCCAATAAGTTCACAGGAGTATTCAAATGTACAAATCCAACATGTATTTCAAATTCAGATGAACCAATTATTTCAGAATTAGTTGTCAATAGTCAGGATCCTCCAAGTTTAAAATGTAAATACTGTACAAGGACTTCATTAACAGAAGAAATACTAAAATAATAAATTAGAATTAAGATTGATAAAGAATAATATAATAAAGAAAGGATTTAGAGTTATACCGACAATACTTGTGTCATTTTTTTTGTTGACAGGGGCATTATCTGGAATATATCTTTACGAAAATATTGATAGTCCTATAGCAATAATTATTCCATTCATATTACCGATTATAGGACTAATAATAGCAGTTCTGCTAATAATTAGATTAGCTAAAATAATTAGTTATTAATTATTTTAACTTCCGAGAATTAACAGAGCAACAACGATTCCGTAGATGGCGACCGCTTCTGCAAGTGCAGTAATGATTAAACCTTGTGTTTTTAGGTTTTCATTTTCTGCGGCAGCAGCTAAACCAGCTGAACCTGCTCGTCCAATTGCCATACCAGCACCTAATGCGGCTCCAGCAAATGCAATACCTGCACCAAGGAATTTCATTCCTTCGGCGGATGCATCACTTCCTTCTTCTTGCGCATATGCGAATGGTACAAATTGGAGGAACACTGTTGCGATTATTGTCAATATTAGAAACGATATTTTGTAGTTCATTTTCATTAACACCTAATGTTCATAATTACTTTTTCAATTCTTTATAAGCCTTGTCTTTTGCAGAAATAATTTCTTTTTTTAGTTCATCAACATCTGATTCGTATTTCTTTTTAATTTTCTCGTTTAATTTTTTATATTCTTTATTATCCATTAGTGTCACCTCTTTCGTTCAAGTACTTTTTTAACATGTTTTAATCTTGAAAAGTCTTCTCTTTCACGTTCTTCAAGGATAGAAGAGATGTATTTAATAGATTCATTATAGCCGGGCATTATTACATAATCCAATGCGTTCAATAATCTTTGTGTTTTTTCAAGAGATCGTGCCAATTCAAGAATTGAATTTTCGTATTCTGCAGCGCGTAAGATTCGAGGTAAGGCAAGTCTCATCATTTGAGTTGCATCGTCTAATTTAGAATCTGAGTCAGCAAATCCATAATTCAAACCAATTTCTTTTTCACTTATGGAAATTGTAGGAATTCGAACGTCGACTACTACCTTAACATTTACGTCGACGTCAATATGCGATGGGGATGTAAGTGCAATGGATTCAAGTTTGGAGGATCCTAAAGACATGTAAGCATTAAATAATGATCGATATGCATTAGACAAAGGTTCAGACATTTCGTTTCTTGCTTTACCTGCTTCATCAATCATTTCGTCAATATTTTTAAGAAGTACGTCTCGCTTATCTTCAAGAATTTTATAAACAGATTTAGCAACTACAAGACTTCGCTTGACTTTGATAAGTTCAATTTTTGTTGGTGGTGGACGTTTATTAGAGCTAGACATTCTTATTTTACCTTCAAATATGAATCAATTTCATCTTGTTTGACTTTAGTTAATTCATCAACAGGTAATGTACTAAACAAATCCCAAGCGATACCAAGAGTATCCTCAAGAGTACGGTTTTCATCAAATCCTTGTTTTAAGAATCTACTTTCAAATAAGTCGCCAAATTCTAGGTATTTGATATCATTTGGTGCAAGTCCAGCTTTTCCTACAATTTCAGCTAGAGCTCTTAGTTCTAATGCACGAGAATATGCACTATACAACTGACTACTAACATTTTGATGATCATTACGTGTTTTACCTTCTCCGACACCTTCTTTCATAAGACGGCTCAAACAAGACAGTATACTTACAGGAGGATAAATTTCCTTTCGATGTAAATCACGTCCTAAAACGATTTGACCTTCTGTAATATATCCAGTAAGATCAGGAATAGGATGAGTGATATCATCTGAAGGCATAGAAAGAATTGGGATCTGAGTAAGACTTCCATTTGATCCTTTAATTTTACCGGCGCGCTCGTAGATAGTTGCAAGATCAGTATACAAATATCCAGGATATCCTTTTCTTCCTGGAACCTCTTCACGAGCAGCACTAATTTCTCTTAATGCTTCAGCATAATTTGTCATATCACTAATTATTACAAGAACGTGTGTATTCTTTTCAAATGCTAAATATTCAGCAGCAGTAAGGGCTACACGAGGAGTAATAATTCTTTCAATAGCAGGATCGTCTGCAAGATTAATATAAAGTATACTTCTTTTCAATGCACCACTTTCTTCCAAAGATTTTCTAAAGAATGCAGCTTCACTATTTTGAACACCGAGTGCGGCAAAAACTACAGCAAATTCTTCGCCTTTTCCTGGAACAGTAGCTTGACGAGCGATTTGAGCAGCTAAAAGATTGTGTGGAAGTCCTGCACCTGAAAATATAGGTAATTTTTGACCTCGGACAAGAGTATTAAGGCCGTCAATAGATGATACTCCAGTTTGAATAAAGTCCTCTGGAAAATCACGACGTTCAGGATTTATAGATTCGCCATTGATGTCAAGGAACTTTTCTCCTACAGGATCTGGAAGACCATCAATAGGTCTGCCAAGACCATCAAAGACTCTACCTAATAATTGATCAGAAACTGGAATTTCCATAGTTTTTCCTAAAAAGCGGGTTTTTGTTTCAGAAACAGATAAACCGGTTGTTCCTTCGAATACTTGTACAACTGCAGTTCCACCACCAATTTCAAGAACACGACCTAAACGTTTTGAACCAGCAGGAGTAGTAATTTCTACTAATTCATCAAATGCAGAATTTGTTACACCATCAATAACTAATAATGGACCTCTAATCTCAGAAATATTAGTATATTCTAATCCCGAAGATCTATTTTGTGTCGACAACGGCAGTTACCTCCTTATTTGCTAATTCTTTAAATGATGAATACATAGATTTTGACAATTCGTCCATTTTACCTAAATCGTCATCAGGGATTTCGTATTTGGAACGAATAATTGATGATACGACAGGGAGAGCTCGAATTGTTTCAAGTTGTGCGCCATTCTTCAAAGCTTTTTGAGACTCCTTATAGAAGTCAGTATATAGTTTCATCATTTTAACTTGTTTCTCAGGACTACAATATCGATCTACTTTGTCAAAAGCCATCTGTTGTAAGAATCCTTCTTTAATCATACGCGCTACATCAAGAATTAACTTTTCTTCATCAGGTAGAGCTTCAGGACCTAATAGACGGACAATTTCTTTGAGTACATCTTCACGTTGTAAGATGGTATATGTTTCTAATCTTAATTTAGGGCGATCTGCATCGACATTATCGACCCACCATTTATCTATAGATTCAGAATATCCAGAATAGCTAGTCATCCAGTTAATAGAAGGATAATGTCTAGAATAAGCGAGTTTAGTATCAAGAGCCCAAAAGGTTTTGATACATCGCATAGTATGGGTAGAAACAGGTTCTGTAAAGTCTCCACCTGGAGGAGAAACAGCGCCGATAACAGTAACAGATCCATCACGATCAGGTGAACCAAGGCATTTTACACGTCCTGCACGTTCATAAAACTCTGCTAATCTTGATGCAAGATAAGACGGATAGCCTTCTTCAGCAGGCATTTCTTCTAGCCTTCCACTGAGTTCACGAAGAGCTTCAGCCCATCTACTTGTCGAGTCAGCAACCAAGACAGTATCATAACCCATATCACGATAATATTCAGCCATAGTAATACCAGTATAGATACTTGCTTCACGAGCAGCTACAGGCATATTACTTGTATTAGCAACTAAAACAGTTCGTTCCATCAAGGATTTTCCAGTTCTTGGATCTTTTAATTCAGGGAACTTAATCAAAACTTCAGTCATTTCATTTCCTCGTTCTCCGCAACCAATATGGAAAACTACACTTGCGTCAGACCAAGAAGCTACTTGATGTAATGTAACAGTTTTTCCTGTTCCAAAACCACCAGGTATTGCACCAGTTCCTCCTTTAGTAATTGGAAAGAATGTATCAAGTACACGTTGTCCAGTTACAAGAGGTAATTCTGGATCATATCGTTTTGTAAATGGTCTAGCTTGTCTAACAGGCCAATCATGATGCATTGTGAATTCAGATTTATTTCCTTTACCTTCAGCAATTGCAATTATGTGATCTTTATCATAACTTCCTTCTTTAACAACTTCAGTAATTTTACCTGAAGGTGCAGTAGGAGGAGCAAGAACCTTATGATCAATTAAATCAGTTTCTTTAACAGTGCCAAGAATACTACCTGCGTGGACAGTATCACCAACTTTAACTTCTGGAATAAAATTCCATTTCTTTTTAGGAATTGGAGCAACATGAATACCTCGAGTAATAAATGAACCTGCTTTTGCAGCGATTTTATCTAAGGGTCTTTGAAGACCATCATAAATAGTTCCCATCATTCCAGGACCGAGAGTTACAGATAATGGCGTTCCAGTACCGACAACAGGTTCCCCAGGGGTCAGACCACTAGTAGATTCATAAACTTGTATAAAGGCTGTATCTCCAGTAAGCCTAATAATTTCTCCAACGATTTTGTCTTTGCCGACTTCTACAGTTTCGTACATTTGTGCACTTGACATTCCATCAGCTTTGACCGCAGGACCACTAATCCAAATAATTTTACCCTTAGCTTGCATCTACACCAACTATGTTTTTTCATGATTTAGAGTTTAAAAACAATTCGATTTTTAGAAATATATTAATCATAATATTAAAATTTTAAGAATTGTCTTTAGAAATTCTTAAATTGATTATATAATTAATGAATAACAATGGATTCAAAAATTTTTGCAGTAATAATTATTGCAGTTATAGGAATTGGAGCAGTTTTGTTTATGTTACCGGGAGATAATAACGAATTAACAGTAATTGAGCCCGAACCAGTGATAGAAGAAGTTATAGTTGAGCCTGAACCAGAACCGATAATCGAACCAGAGCCTGAACCAGTAGTCGAGTCAGAACCTGAAAGTAAAACGATAGTTGATGAAAACGGAATATTATCCGGAGAAGTTGAAATAACGATGGAGAATCTAGAATTTGGTCCATCTGAGATAACTATAAAGAAAGGAACTACAGTAACATGGAGACAAATAGATAGGTCGATTGGAGGAAGTGGAGGAGGAGTAGATTGGCACAACGTAGTTGAAGGACCTCCAGGAAAAAGAGGAGATCATGTATTCAAATCTAAGGAATTAGGATTCAATGGGGGATTTACTTTCAAATTTGATGAAGTTGGTGTATTTGAATATTATTGTGATCCGCATCCTTTTATGATCGGAAAAATTACAGTAGTTGAATAGTAACAAATTTTTTTGTTAGAACAAAATATTTATTAACAAACAAAAAAAAGTATAAGAAAATTGTCAGAGTCATTACTTGATAGAAAATCTTTAACAGCAGCAATATTATTTGCGTCACTAGGCGTAGTATTACACCCTCCATTCTTTCCAATCGTATTCCCTGCGCCGTATGCGCCATTTCTAATTTATACAATATGGGAAATTCCTTTGTACATATGTTTGTTATTATTTGGTCCTTTAACAGCAGTCATAGCAGGAGTTATTAATTTTATTTCTCTTCTTGTATTTTTCCCTGGTCAATTAATTACAGGTCCGATATACAATCTAATAGCAATATTTGCATCATACCTAGGAATTATTGTAATTAAAAGAAGGAAGAAATTTGTTTTAGATAGAAATAATGTGACTAAGGATATTTTGTCAGCAGATATGTTGTTAATTATTGCATTGCCAATGATATTTAGAACAGTAATAATGACTGTAGTAAATTTTATCGTATTGCCGCAACCACCACCAATCGGATTTTCAATCCCAATTGAAGGAATGCCGAGTATTCTAGGTCTAATTGCAATATTTAATTCAACCACAATATTATATTCAATTCCTATAGCTTACATAATAACTAAAGCAGTGAAATCAGCTATAGATCGAACTTGGATATTTGAATAGATTATTTAAATTTCTTCGCGACGTCTGTTCTTAATTCTGCTTTCATTCTTTCCAATCTATCTTCAATAGTATTGTTAACAATAACGGTAGAATCAGTATTACTAACAATAACACCGCCAGCAGTGGAGATATATGTATCAGATAGTGTAATAGATTTCTTTGATTTTGAAGAAATTTTATTTATGAGATCTTTAACAACTGAAGAGTCCTTTTTGTTACAAGAAACCAAGACATCTGAATCGTCAATAGTATTCAGACCCTCATTGATGAAGAGTTCTAAGGATTTTGGATAATTTTTTCCCTTATTAGAACTAAGTTCTTTCAATGCAGCAGTAAATACTTTATTTATATTTTTTTCAAGAAGTAAGAGATTGGAATTTCGACTTTCCATTTCAGCAGCGCCAATAATTTGTCCAGATTTAATATCAAATTCCTTTGATTGTTGGGATTCAATTTCCTGTTCTTGATTTTTTGACTGGGTTTCTGAGTCGGAAATTATCTTACTTGCCTCGTCTAGACCAGTTTTAAGAATAGATTCAACAAGTTTTTCAAAGTCTTTAGAAACATCCTCTAAAACATTTTCATTTGATAGTTTTTTGCTCATTCTTAATACCCGTGATAATTTATCTTAAAATATTTACCTATTTAAATTATTAAGATTGGATGAATTTTTAGATGAAAATCATAATAACAATAATAAGTGATAAATACATAGTATACAAGCCTTGATATCAGAAAAAGAATTAAAAAATTCGTTAACCAATGTTATGGATCCTGAAATCCATATGAACATAGTAGAGTTGAATATGGTAAGAGAAATCAAGATTAATGGAAATAATATCGATGTATTAATAGCTCTAACGGTTGCAGGGTGTCCATTAGCAGACACGATAAAAAAAGATGTAAGAAATGAATTAATGAAATTTGACCAAGTTAAAGAAGTTAGTGTAGAAACTACCGTTATGACCAAAGAAGAATTAGATGAATTAAAGGGAATTGTTCAAAAGAATCGCGGTACACAACAATCACAAGATCAATTAATTTCAAGATTAGACAAGAAGAAAAATGAAAATTTAATTGCAGTTGTCTCAGGGAAAGGAGGAGTAGGAAAATCGTCAATGACTGCAATCTTAGCTTCAGAGCTTAAAAGATCAGGTTATAATGTAGGAATTCTTGATGCAGACGTTACTGGTCCTAGTATTGCAAAGATTTTCGGTGTTACAAAGAGATTAATGAAAGGCAAGAATGGTATAATTCCTGCAGAAACATCGTCAGGACTTAAATTAATATCCGTGAATTTAATGTTGGATAATCCAGAAATGCCAACTGTATGGAGAGGACCTATCATCAATAATTTAATTAGACAATTATACACAGACGTTGATTGGGGAGATATTGATTATTTATTAATTGATTTGCCTCCTGGAACAGGTGATGCTCCGCTAACAGTGTTTCAATCATTACCGCTTTCAGGCATAGTTTTGGTGAGTACACCTCAAGATTTATCGAAAATGATAGTAAGTAAATCAGCCAACATGGCATCAATGTTAAAAATTCCATTACTCGGCTTAGTGGAAAATATGTCTTATTTAGAATGCAAACACTGTGGAGATAAAAATTTCATTCTTGGAGAATCAAGAAGTGAGGAATTTGCTGAAAAACTAGGTACTAAACTCTTAGCAAGGTTACCATTTGAAACAGATATTGCAGAGCTCTGCGATCAAGGTAAAATAGAAGAATATCAGAATAAAGAAATATCAAACACTATAGAAACAATCAAAGATACAATTGAAGAACAGAAAGACAAGACTTCAATTGAGAACATTGTAAATAGTGCAGGAGGTAATTTATCTCCAGCATGGAATAAATCCGAAGAACAGAAAAAGAAATTTAAGCTGACTCCAGTATAATTAAATTTATTTACATTTTAAGGACTTTTTTAATAAGTTCTCGATAATCAACTTCTTCAGTTTTAGAACCAGGTGTAGGTATTTGATAAATAAGAGGAACAGGATATTGAGATCTTATATCAGTAATTTCATCGTAAATAGGTTCGGCCATATCATTACTAATCAAAATTAATCCGATTTCTTTGTCAGTAACTAGTGACTGAATTTGTTTTAGAGCATCTGATGAATTAGAAACTTCGATGCCATTAACACCGGACAACATAAAGCCGGATACAAATGCACGAGTGCCTAATGCAAGTATTTTCATTGAGAATTATTGAATCTATACGATAATAAATTTAACTGAATAAGAAATATTAAAAAAAAGATGTGTTGTCCCCGAAGGGACAACTTTGATTATTATGCTGTAGCTTGGCGAGATCTAGTGAAGAGTACACCAGAAACGACGACTAGAATTACACCTAATCCAATTGCAATGTATGAAATTGGACTAATTGTTTCTACTTCGACTTCTTCAGTGACTATTACTTCACGGATTTCTACCTCACGGCTGATAGCTTCTGGTAATTCATCAGGTAAACCAAAGGCCATTATAGCTCCAGGAACAGAGCCTCTTAATGGTGGGTTTTGGCTAGTTAGACCACGTCCTCCAAATGATTGTAGGAGCAGAGTCTTACCATTAGAATCTTGTCCAATACTTGGTTGAGTATCTAATGCTGAACCAAGATTGAATGTATGTAGAAGTTCACCGTTGTCGGTTGCAACTGCACGAAGCTTACCATCGAATCCATTCCAGTAGACTACGCCACCAGATGAAATCATTCCACCTCGGTGTGCAACTGTATCTACAAAGAATTCCCATTCTACGTTACCATTTCTTGCATTAATTGCAGTAACGGAGTGATTCATCACAACTGGGAATGGAGCTTCAGAGTTCTTGTTGTTAATGAAACCGCCATAGAAACTACCGAATCGTGACTCTTGTGGAAGAATCTCTAAGAATAGAGGTTCGTTCTTACAAGATACGTAGATATTGTCACCATCGAATGCAATATCGTTTTCAGCACATCCTGATCCATTTGGACTTTGCCAGATGTAATCAAATGATGGATAGTTCTGCCATGGTTTATTCATGTCAGCTTCTTCTCGTGGATCCAAGAAGAACCAGTCATTGTTTTCGTTGAGACCGTCAATGCCTAATGGTGTAGAGTGTAATACACCCCGACCACGTTCACCGTTGGTTGGTCCAGCACGGTTAGTACATTCTGCATTACAGTAGTACTTTGTGAATCGTACACCAGGAATTTCAGTGATCCAAATTACTTCACCAGTATTTGCATCAAAGGCATGAACGTGACCCTGTTTACATTGTTTGATAACAGTTCTTCGTCCATCGATATCCATGAGTGTTGTATTCCATGCACAGTCCATGTCCCAGAGGTCTTTAGTAGTACTTTGGAAGTACCATGCTAAGTCACCTGATTTGCTATCAAGTCCAACAATAGCTGAACCGAATAGACGTGGACCACGGGTATATGTGTGGTTAAAGTCAGGACCTGGTTGTGCAGTTCCGAAGAAGATTTTTCCATTTTCTTCATCAACTACGATCTGTCCCCAGATGTTACTGACACCAGCGTTGAATGGCATACCAGTCTTTTCATTATAAGTACCTGGATTACCAGCCCAATCCCATCTTAGGATATCTTCTGGAACATCACAGGCATCAAAGCCTTCAATCATACCTACATCACAAGTGTCAATTAACCATTGACCCCATGCGGCATATTCTTCTGGGAATAATTCACCGTTAGGTGGTTGGTAGAAGAATCTCCAATTAAGGTGTTCGTCTGTAGTAGCATCAATTTCACAAGGGAAACTTGTACAGGCGCCTAAGTCATATGCAGCTACATATGCACGGCCACCATAACTTCCTTCCATGTGTCCGCCGACAGCTACAATAATTTGGTTATTGCCTTTGTCAACAACAGGAGCATGTGATCCTTGTGCGTTATACAAACCAGAGTTTGTTTCAACATTTCTACAATGTTGGAATAGAGTGAATACTTCTTCGCCGTTTTCAGCATCAACCGCTTTGATTGTACAACCAAAGGAGTTTAGCCAAAGTAAACCTTTACCATTCAATTCCCAATAGTTCATTGAATGAGTATGGGCGGCTAGAGAGTACACAGGTAAACCTGGAGGATTAAGTCCACGATTGTCTGCAACAGATGGACCAATTATGTCAGGGTCGTCACCGTCTGCAGTTCGTTCACTGTACCAATTCATTGATCCATCAACCGAATCGATTGAAAAGATTGTCTGATAGTTGGTTGTGTAGTAGACATTTCCGTCGACAACTAATGGAGGTGCAATACCGCCAGTTCCACAAAAGGTCATTGATGAACAACCTATTGAGTCAGCGTCAGGAATTGGGAACACCCATTGCAATTGAGCAAGGTGTATGTTCTCAGCTCCGAGCTGTGTTTGTGGGTTAAAGTTGTGTCCCCAGGAATTTGCATTAATGTATTCCCAGTTTCTCTCTGCTCTTGTTGAACCAAGTGCAGGAGTAACGTTTTGTGCACTAACCATAGGGGTTAGGAACAAAGATGCTGCAATTAATAGTGCAGCAACTAGGATACTTACGTATACACGTCGAGTCATGCCCCGGTTTAGTGTAGAAAATACATATAAATCCCTCGGATATTTGTGCAAACGTTGAACAAATTTACAGTGAATCCACGTTTAGTTCGATATATACCCGAATGATAATAACTATGTTGATAGAATTAATAATTTCAGGTTATTTCCAATCAAGATTAATTACGAGAAATTCGAACTTCTCGAAAGTGAATGGAAAAGTTTCGTCAAAATAATAAACAGAACTAGATGGAATATTTGAAATGTTAATTGATTCAGTACGAATAGGAATGGCATCACAACCGCAATCATTCAGAATCCACCAAGTAATTTCTACCTCAACATTGTTTGCATCTCGTAATCCAAAATTAATAATAGATCCTGTAACAACAGAATATGATTTTCCTGCAATTTGAATTTCGTTGTTTTGAAAGGGTTCATTTATAGTTAGATTCGCCTGAGTAATTAAATTATTTTCAAGAGTAAGAGTAAGATTATAAAGTTGGGTAGAAAGAATTTGATTTTCGTTTACCAGTATTTCAATCTGAGTTAGGTAATTCTCATTCAAGGAGTGAATTTCTTCTAATTCGGATTCTATCTGATTTGCGTGGTTCGTGGTAAAAATGAATAAGATAATAAAAATAACTAATAGGAACAAACAGATTATTCCATACAGACGATTCACAATTAATGTATAATTATCGAGATAATATGTTTTATAATGATTCATATAGATGCTAATACTAACAGGAAGTAGTTGGCCCAAATTAATTCTAAACAAGATGAAAAAAATATGTGGAAAAGTCTTGCAAGAGATTTAGGTGTAGAGCAGGAAGTAGAGATATCAAGTTTGCAAGATATCAAAAAATATATTGCAAAAACAAAGTATAAAGATCGTATCCCTAGTAATTCAGAACTGTTAGAGACATTACCGATAGAGAAGCGTAAACAACATTTGCAATTATTAAGAATAAAACCAACAAAAAGTGCTTCAGGTATTGCAGTAATATCAGTAATGACAAAACCGTATAATTGCCCACATGGAGTTTGTGTTTTTTGTCCTGGTGGAGAGAAAGTAGGAACGCCTCAAAGTTATCTGCCTACCGAACCTGCAACTATGAGGGCATTAGAAGCAGAATACGATCCAGAAAGACAGATTGAAAACAGGTTCAAACAATTGAAGAGCATAGGTCATTATATTGACAAAGTCGAATTATTGATAATTGGAGGAACGTTCATGAACTTGCCATTTGAATATCAAGAGAGTTTTGTAAAGTCTTGCTATGATGCATTAAACGGAGTAAAATCAGAGAACATGAAACAGGCCAAGGAATTAGCAGAAAAATCATCAATTAAGAATGTAGGTCTGAGTGTGGAAACAAAACCCGATTGGTGTAAACAAAAACATATCGATTTAGCACTGGATTTTGGAGTAACAAGAATTGAAATAGGTGTGCAAACATTATCAGATGAGATATTTAGAAAAACAAACAGAGGGCACACTTTACTTGATGTTGAAGAATCGTTTCAGATTTCTAAAGATGCAGGATACAAGATTGTTGCGCACATGATGCCAGGACTACCTGGGTCAAATCTAAAGAAGGATTTTGATGATTTTATCACATTATTTAATGATCAGAAATACAAGCCCGATATGTTAAAAATTTATCCAACGCTAGTAGTTCCTGGAACTGGATTATACAAAATGTATCAAGAGGATAAATTTAATCCGTATACAACTGAAGAAGTAATAGATCTTTTAGCTAAGGTAAAAAAAGAAATTCCTCCCTGGGTGAGAATAATGAGAATACAAAGAGAGATTTCTGAAGAATTTATCGAAGCAGGAACAGGCAAAGGAAATATTCGGGAATTAATAATGGCGAAGATGAAAGAAAATGGAGACGAATGCAAATGTATAAGATGCAGAGAGATTGGATTAAAACAACTGAGAGAAAAATTAGAGATACAAGAATACGATATTGAAATAAAGAACACTCGATATGAATCGTCAGAAGGAGAAGAATATTTCATCAGTGCAGAAGAAAAGAACTCAAAGTCATTAATTGGATTTGTACGAATGCGTATTCCATCAGATAAAGCTCACAGGAAAGAAATCGTTGAAAACACAGCTATAATTAGAGAATTACACGTATATGGACAAGTAGTGCCCATTGGAGAAAGAGATGAAAAAAGTTGGCAACATAAAGGAATAGGAATAAGATTAATGCAGGAAGCAGAAAGAATAGCTAAAGATGACATGTCAATGAGAAAATTACTAGTGATAAGTGCAGTAGGAACAAGAGAGTATTATAAGAAATTAGGTTATGAATTAGAAGGACCGTATATGGCAAAGAGATTCTAGAGTAAGGAGAGTCATACTTGTGAAAAAAACGGTAATTTTAATCTTGATATTTCTATTAAGTACTTCAATCATATTTCAATTTAACAACATCAATACAGAAGCAACAAACAATATCGATATTGAACTAATCGAAAGAGAAAAAAGGAATTGGGAATTTGTAAATCATAATGCTTTTGCTACAAATTATTCACCACAGAATCAGATTAACGCAGATAATGTTCATATGTTGGAATTAAAATGGGCATTTCCATTTCCGCCTGCAACAGAATTTTTAAAATATCAAGAAGGAGGAATTGCATTCGAGGGTGCAATAACACCTCCATTAATAGTAGATGGCGAAGTATTTGTTGCCTCAAACATGAGAAATGTATATTCGTTTGAAGCTAATTCAGGAGACATGAATTGGATAAATATTTACGAGCATAACTGGAATAAAGCAAAACAAGAATTACCCGAAGTTGCAGGAGGAGCACCTCACATACATGGTTTACAATATATCAATGGAAACTTATTCACTAGTACTTTAAATTGTGCAGTAGATGCAATTGATGCGAAATCAGGAGAAATTTCATTCAGCATTCAGGAGATTTGTAAAAATGTTGAGGGAAACTATTATTCTTGGCCTATGTATGAAGGAATAGGAAAATATGGATCTCCTTCTCATCCAGGTCCAATTTATGAAGATGAAAATATCCTAGTGGTTGCAATAACAGGAGCTACAGCATCATGGGGTGGCGGAAGAGCATTCATCGATGGATATGATCTTAATACAAATCCTCCTGAGAGAGTATGGAGAAGATTTCTTGCACCTCCTGGAGAAGGTGATCCAGAATGGGCATTGAGAGAATGTGACAAAGGTTGGTTCTTCTCTTATCCAGAATGGAAAGAATCAGGAAGAATGGGAATCCCTTGTAACGAGGTTCCTAGAGAGAATCTGATAAATGACTGGGGAGTTCCTAAACACTATACATCTTCAGTAGCAGCGATTTGGGGACAAATGGCATTGGATCAGGAAACTGGAATAGTTTACTTTGGAACAGGAAATCAGGGAGGATGGCCAAATCAAACACATGTAACAGGTCCGAATTTATACTCAAGTGCAACTCTGGCAGTCGATGTAAAATCAGGAGAAATCATTTGGTGGTATCAACAAGTAGCAAGAGACATGGTTGAAGGAGATACGTCATGGAATACAGTTCTGACTGAATTGAATATCAATGGAGAAAAGAGAAAGGCCATAATAAAATATTCAGTAACAGGTCTTCTATGGGCACTTGATGCAGCTACTGGAGAACCATTGTGGATATATGAATCGCCAATACTAAAAAGTAGAATAGATTCAGATGGAGTTACTAGAGGAAGAACTTCGGGACATCCTTGCATAGGATGCGATCCAAGAACGCAGGATGGATATTGGAATGATGTAATGAGTCATTATGACATGAAGGAAAAGAAGTGGTTGAATTATCCGTCGAAGGATTGGTTTTATTGGATTCCTGCAAGAGCTGGAGAAGCAGACATTGCATTAAACACAGATTTAGAAAGAATTTATGTTCCAGTTGCAGGAGGTGTAGATAAAGCAATAAAAGCAGACAAATATGGAACACTTGGAGTAAGACCTGGACAAGATTACTACATCGATACTTTATCCAAAAATGTGACCCTATATAGTCTAGATGCAAATACTGGTGAAGAGGTTTGGAGTCATTTCATTGATGGAGTAGCTTACAGAGGAGGAGTTATGACCAGTGGAGGCGTTGTATTTTTGCCTGTTGCAGATGGAAATCTATATATGTTCAATGCAGAAACTGGAGAAATAATAGATAAAATGTTTCTAGGTAATTCATTAGTTGTTTTACCTACAATTGGCTATACCAAAGAAGGAGAAGCAAGAGTATTTGTAATTAGTGGCGGAAGAGGAGCCTATGCAATAGGAGGAATGACACAACAGAACATACCAGGAGCAATATATTCGTTCGGATTGCCTGAAGGGTACATACAACAAGAAGAGGTTGTTGAAGAGAAAATCGAGGTAATTGAACAGGAAGTAGAATCACAAATAAAAGAAGAAATCAACGAACAGGATAATCAGATAGAACAAGAGGATTATACAATATATTATCTAGCAGGAATAGCTGTACTGATTGTTTTAATATTAATAATTAGAAGACGGTAATAAAAAGTGGATAAAAAAATAAAGATAATATTTTCAATAATATTTACTGTAATATTAGTTCAATCAATTATAAATCCAGTAATTGAAGGACATCAGTTATATGTATTCTCAGATGAAAATAATAAAGACAATTGGGAACAGATTAATCACAATGTAAGAGGAACAAATTATTCACCTCAGAATCAGATCAATTCAGATAATGCTCACATGTTGGAATTGAAATGGACGTTTCCAATCCCTCCAGCAACGGAATTTAATGAGCAAGGAGTTTCAATAACAGAGGGGTCAATGACACCGCCTTTGATAATTAATGGTACCGTATATTTTACATCAAATATGAGAGATACTTACGCAATAGACTCGGTAAATGGAAGTTTAAAATGGGTAAGCGTATGGAATTTCGATTGGCAAGAAGCTTATAGAAGACTGCCAATTACAGGCGGAGCACTACACGTTCATGGATTGAATTTAATCGATGGGAAATTATTTCCAAGTACAGTTGCGTGTTCGATTTTAGCAATAAATCCAGAAGACGGAGAAATAGATTTTGAATTGAATAATACCTGCAGAGATATTGAAGGAAATGAATATAATTGGGATTCTTACACTGGACCAGGATTATGTGGGTTATCATCACATCCAGGAATAGAATATGAAAACATCTATGTTACACAGATATGTGGAGCAGATTCTAATTGGGGAGGAAGAGCATTTATCGATGGATATGATCTTAATACAAATCCTCCTGAGAGAGTATGGAGAAGATTTC
>JAKUSK010000012.1 GCA_022449325.1 Nitrososphaerales archaeon
AGATTTAGAAATTGAGGATTTAGTATGGATATATCCAAATAAAAACTCAAAAGGAGAATTGAAGGTTAGATACCCTGCACGTACGCAGACAATAGAAGGAAAAAATATATTAAATCATATAGAACGGCATAAGAAAAAACTAGAAAAACGAATAAAGGACAAGAAATAAAGCCTCGGCCGGGATTTGAACCCGGGACCTTTTCCTTTTTGTATTATACCAAGGAAACGCTCTAGCCATGCTGAGCTATCTCGCAGATGAACCGAGGCAGAGCCGAGGCAATATTAAGAAATAAATCGCGTTATTAATCTGTTTTTCCACTGCCGATAATTCGTATGGATTTAGATTCTGGTTTTAATAATACGCAGATATCACCGGGTAAGATGACTATCGGCTTGTCAAGCTTCAGTTTCATAGGAGAAATGGAAACAAATTTTCCTGCCTTTACCTGCATGCCGATACTTACAAGGCACATCTCGTTTTCTGAGATCTCATTCTTGTAGAAAGGGCTTGGTTTGAAATCAAGCTCTATCTCTTCGACAACTTTGACTGAACCGTCGTCAGACAGAACGTCCCCTCGTGTTACATCGTCGGGTTTCAGATTCTTCAAAGAGAATCCTACACGGGCAGGGGATTGCACTTCTTTGACATCGTCATCGTGCATCTGTATGGACTTTACCATTGCCTCTGTGTTGGATGGATGATGTGTGATTTTGTCGTATTGAATTATTTTTCCAGAAATAACTTTGCCAAGTACCACCGTGCCAACTCCCTTGACGTCAAAACAATGATCGATTACAATGCAGGGACTGCCGTCTTTTTCAATTACGGGCAATTTCATCATCTCTTCTTTCAGATTATCTTTTTCAACCTTCTTGTAGTTCTCCAATACAGTTCCCTTTATCATGGCATTGAGGGTTGATTCGTCCACGTCGTATGAATGGCTCAGTATTCCGTCCCTCTTTCCCAAACAATCCAGGGCGACAATCTGTTCGCCAGTGAATTTATCCAGAGAAGAAACGTGGAATATAACGTATTCAGACAGGTAGAGAGACTGAAGCAATGGCTGAATCTTATCGGGAAATCCGTTCGGGGCAACCCAGGTACGGATTATGTCCGAGTCCTTCCTGTCAAACAGGGTTAGATCGGAAGATGTGCCTTTTTTCCCAAAATCATTTGCGATTGATTGGTCACCCAATACAGTGAAGTTTATCGATTTCATCTTAGATTCAGAGCTTAACTTTCTTCAGAATCTGTATCAGATTCATTGTCTTCTTCGCATTCCTTCAACAGTGCCACATATTTTTGAAGCAGGTCGGCCAACACAGATTGCTTGGCAACGTCGTTTTCTTTTTCAATGGCATTGCTTGTGACATCAATCTTTTCGATTATAACATTACGGAGATTGGAAAGTGTTGCATCATTAGATACAGTTGTGGACTGAAGATTTTCAGATAAATCATCTTCGGCGATGCAAAGAACTCTGCCTTTGTATTTCACTTGTACTCCACCACATCGAGGACATTTTTCACTGAGCAGAGTGCCTCCCTTTCTCATTATTTCAACTGCATTATCCATAGGTTTACTCATATCATAATCAACTCTTCATTGATTGACGGAATTCGTCAATTGTTCTCTTGACCTCGTCGACAGATGCGCCGTCTTCTAGGGTAGTGACATCTCCAATTTCAGTTCCCGAAGCAACAGCTTTTACAACACGTCTCATTATCTTTCCACTACGAGTCTTAGGTACCATATTGACAAAATGGATTTCTTCGGGAGTAGCTACTGGACCAAGAACAGTTCTTACATGATTGAACAATTCAGTTCGAAGTTCGTCAGTTGGTTCATTGCCTTTTTGAAGTATTGCAAATACAACAATTGCCTCTCCTTTGATTTCGTCAGGTTTTCCTGCAACGGCAGCTTCGGCAACAGCAGGATGTTCGACCATAGCATCTTCAATTTCGATTGTGCCCAGTCTATGTCCTGCGACATTAAGAACCTCGTCTGCCCTTCCGAGAAGCCAAAAGTATCCGTCTTTATCTCGAACGGCATAATCTCCAGGGTAATAATAACCAGGGAATTTCTCCCAATAGACCTGTTTGTAGCGTTCTGAATCATTGTATAAAGTCAGAAACATTCCTGGCCAAGGACGTTTGATAACGATAAATCCCTTCTCTTCCAATCCGACAGAATTGCCTTTTTCATCAACGATGTCGGCGTCAATTCCAGGAAGAGGGAATGTGGCAGATCCAGGTTTCAAGGAAACCAGACCAAGGTTAGGAGATGCAGAAAGCATTATTCCTCCAGTTTCAGTTTGCCACCAAGTATCAACGATCGGACATTTCTTATTTCCGATTACTTCGTAATACCATTTCCAAGCTGCAGGGTTTATTGGTTCGCCAACAGTGCCAAGCAATCTCAATGTACTGAGATCATGTTTCTGAGGAAGTTCGTTTCCATGTTTCATCAATGCGCGTATTCCAGTAGGTGTAAAGTAGAAAATTGTAACGTTGTATCGGTCAATCATTTCCCATAATCTTTCAGGATTAGGATAATCTGGAGCTCCTTCATACATAATTGATGTAGCGCCATGAAGAAGAGGTCCGAATATGAAGTAACTGTGTCCAGTAACCCAACCAATGTCTGCAGGGCACCAATAGATGTCATCCTTCTTGATATCAAATACCCATTTAGTTGTTGCGTATGCATAAGTCAGATAGCCTCCAGTTCCATGCAAAACGCCTTTTGGTTTTCCAGTTGTTCCAGATGTATAAAGAATGTACAATGGATGGTCAGATTCAAGTTGTTCAGGTTCTACAAAGTCACTGGTATTTTTTATTGCGTCGTCCCACCAAATGTCGCGATTTTCAGTCATATTGATTTCAATATTAGCTCGATTCAGAACAATAACGTTTTCAACAGTTGAAGTTTTTGTAAGAGCGTCATCGACTATCTCTTTAAGCTTTAATATTTTCCCTCTTCGGAATCCTCCGTCCGAAGTGATGACCAACTTGGCTTGTGAATCATTGATTCGATCTGCAAGTGCCGTGGCACTAAATCCAGAGAAAACGACTGTAAATGCGGCACCTATTCGGGTAGCGGCAAGTATGGCAACAGGAAATTCTGGAACCATCGGCATGTAAAAAGCGATTTTATCTCCTTTTTTTATGCCCAGATTAAGCAATGCGCTAGCAAAATGATTGACTTCGTTATAGAGTTGCTCATAAGAAAGGGACCTTTTATCTCCGTTTTCACCTTCCCAAATATAGGCAATTTTATCCTTTTGGCCAGAGTTCACATGCCTATCAAGGCAATTGAATGATGCGTTAATTTTACCGCCTGTAAACCATTTTGCAAACGGAGGTTTCCATTCAAGAACTTCATTCCATTCACTGAACCAGTCCAGTTCCTTGGCAATATTCGACCAAAATTGATCTGAATCTTCAAGTGCCGAGGCACTGACAGAATGAAGATTAGAAGATGAATCTTCAAAATATCGCTCGTCGACAGGTAAAGAATTTAGTTCAGAATTAGACATGGAATTTTACTCCAGTTGTTTCAAAGCATCTTCAAGACCAATTTCATTATGAACAAATTCTGTGTAAACTTTAGTAATTTTGGTCGGATCTTCCGATTGCCAGATATTACGACCGGAAACTAGACCTTTAGCACCTGTCTCCAGAGAATCAGAAACCATCTGAAGTGAATCAGCTATAGTTTTGGTTTTAGGACCTCCACGAATCATAACAGGGCAAGTAGTTGAATCAAGAATTTCACGAAATGAGTCTTTCTCTCCAGTATAATCTACCTTGAGAAGATCAGCGCCGACTTCAGTGGCCATACGAACAGCCAACGAGATTATATCTTTGTCACGAACCGCTTGATAGCCTTTTGCAATTCCCAATGGCTCAATTATCAGAGGCATTCCGTAATCGTGTGCTTCATGAGCGATTTTACTCAGTGCTTTCAAATTATAAGCTTCGTCGTGATCGTTTTCAAAACCAACTAGCAAATAAGTTACAACAGCTTGAGCATCGAGTCTTACTGCATCTTTCACAGAAAATAATTCAGTATAATAACCAGATTTAGGTTCAGGTGAAGAACGCCATAAATTTGAACTATCTATTCGAGCTATCAAGGAAGGAGAATTTCTTCCGAGAAAGTTTTCAGAAACAACTTTAGCTATAGGAGGAGTTACTTGAATTGCATCAGGGCCACCCTTGGCAACCTTGGAGACAGAACTTTCAATATCTTTGATTCCGTCAATAGGTCCCATCAATATTCCATGGTCAAAAGCGACAACAAAGGCATTATTATTTGAATTAAACAGATTGTCAATCCTGGACGATTTACCGATATTTGGATACATAAGAGAGACATAGAATTTAGGAAATTTAATTGTTACTAACATAAGTTAATGCTTAAGTGGGAAAATGACACAATGATATCAAATGAGGAGAAATCAGGCAGTACTTATTACAATAGTATTTGTTCTAGGGATATTCACAGGGTTGATGTCGGATTTAATAGGTATAAATCCTGGAAAGTCAAATTTACAAGAAGAATTAGATTTAGCAAATGAGAACATCAAGTGGTTGAATGACAATATTACTGAGATGAGAGAAATAGAAAGGTCGAAATTTATCAAATTAAATTTGAGAGTAGGTGAATTATCAAACATTATATCAGAAAGGAGAGGAATTTGGATAACGTCGGTATTTGAAAATAATGCTCCAGTATTTTATGATTCAAATATAGCAACAATAGCAAATGTAATTTGTGGAACAGCCAGCATGCTGCCGACATTTGATTGTACCGACAAAGTAATTGTATATCAACCTGAATTAGAACAGATAAATGAAAGAGATATAATAATTTTTAGCGAGAGGGCTACTCCTCTTTGTAACGGATATACTGGAGAGAGAATAATTCACCGAATAGTAAAGATACATGAAATAGATGGAAAAAAAGTATTTGAAACAAAGGGAGATGCAAATGACGTGTCAGACAACTGTTTAGTGGAATTTGAAGATATAACATACAAAGTCATAGCAATTGTGTATGACGGAAAAATTTAATAGAATAACGTGGGAGTGTTAGAAAGATGTCAGTAATCGAAAACATGGACATAAAGAGCAAGCAAATAGCAATCATTGCATCATTTGCAGTAATTTATGCAATAATGAGAATATTACCTTCATTTCCAGTAATTGGAGCTCCTGGAGCAAGCTTTGCATTAGCAGATATTCTCGTACCAATTTATGCCATTATATTTGGTCCGTATATTGCGGCAGCAACGATTTTTTTGGGTACATTCTTAGGAATAGTGTTTGGAAAGCCGATGATATTTCTAGGATGGGATTTCTTGCCAGCCACCATGGGAGCGTTGTTCATAGGGATGGTGATTCATGGAAAGAAAGTATTCGCATTAGGTCTATTTATCATCGGAATAGTAATTTTTAATCTGTTACCGTATACGGAAACATTGATACCAATTAATGAGCAGATTTCGTTGCCGTATAATTGGCTTCACATTATTGCAGCACTAGTAGTAATAACGCCATTGACAAGCATGTCAATGAATTGGATTGAAGAGAATTCCAAGAAAACAATAATGGGATTGTTCATAATAGCAATGATCGGAACGATGTTTCAACACATAGTTGGAGGAATTGTATTTGTAGCCACATTAGGTATATATCTGCAATCAATAAATCCAGATGCATTTCCAGGAATCTGGAAAACAATATTCTTTGTTTATCCTATTGAAAGGTTAGCAATTGCCTTGATTTCTGCAATTGTGGCAACGCCGATATTAAGATCAATTAAACCAATCTGGTCAGATTCAAGTTAGAGTTTTCAGAATTTGATTGAAAATAGACTTTGAAAGTTTTTTCTTGGATGCATAAGGAAATTTGAAGGAATCGTTACGAGTAAACATATTCAATTCATTGTAATCAGAAGAGAATCCTGCATCTTTCCTAGATACATCGTTAACAATTATAAAATCAGCGTCAGAATCTTTGAATATTTCAGAAATTGCGTTAGAAATACTATTTGAGTCATTGCCATATAATGCCTTAAAGGCAATTAGTTTTGTAGATGGAGAAATTTGCTTGATAGAATTGATGATTTTGGGATATGCTTCTAATTCAATATTTATTGAACTGTTATTTCTAGAAGAAATTTTGTCGTTAGACGGGTCAAGTATTCTGAAATCAGAAGGTGCGGCAGATGCAAAATAAAAATCATATTTGATTTGAGACAATTCAGAAATTGTAACGTCCAATAGTTCTTGAGAAGAAGAAACACGAATAGTACGTATTGAAGTAGGAGGAATTTCAGTTCCGTCTCCATAAATCAACGTAACATTAGCGCCACGTCGTTTAGCTTCATTCGCAAGTGCTAAACCTGTCTTTCCAGAAGATTTGTTGGTAATAATACGGATAGGATCGATTTTTTCAGTGGTCGGTCCAGCAGTAACCAAAATGTTTTTGCCAGAAAGATCTTGTATGAAGAGTCGAGACAAGATTTCATCAAATATAGCATGAAAGCTTGCCATTTTTGCCTTATTATGTTCGAATATTGGAGAGACAAATGTTACATTATTCTTTTTGAGAATAGAAATATTATTTTGAAGAATTGGATTTTCAAACATTGGTTCGTGCATGCCTGAAGCAATAACAATAGGAATGTCAGACCCCAATCCAACAGTGCAAATTGTCGATATAGTATCGTCAGAAATACCTTGGGCAAGTTTTCCGATTGTATTTGACGTGCATGGTGCAATCAATATCAAATCGGCGCTATCATCACCGCCATTTGCAAGTTGTACATGTTCCATTTTACCAGTTAAAGAAGTAATTGTTTCATTACCAGTAGCCCAATGAAGTAATTCAGGTCCAATTAGTTTAGAAGCGGAATTGCTGAGTACAGGAATAACATCAGCTCCATGTTTGATTAATTCACGAGCAATTCGTGGAGATTCCATAGACGAAACGCTACCTGTTATACATAACAGAATTTTCTTTCCTTCAAGTTCATGCCCGTTAATTGAAGAGATATCGAGACCCATAGGAGTTAAGTAAAGTATTTTCTGTAATAAAAAAACTTGGTTCAGGATTTAAATAGCCAAAATGAGTCTAAGAATCATGGAGAAAATAACCGATGAAGAGAGGCTAAATGCGATAGCAGTGGAACTTCAGAGCCTATTCATTGAATTTGAAAACATATACAAAGAATCTATTGAAAAGATGGATAAAATGACTGAAGAGATTGATGAAGAATTATCTTCACAGGAAGAAAATAAATAAAAACTTAATAAGAAATAATCGGTTTGAATATAGGTGTTAAAGATGGCTGAGATAAATAACAATAATAATAATGAACGATCTGCAGCAGATGCTCAGCAAAAAGAAGACGTAATGAGAGAACAAATGCTCAAGGTATTATTAACCACGGAAGCAAGAGAAAGATTAGCAAACATTAGAATGGTAAAACCTGATATTGCAAGATTAATAGAGAATCAAATTATTCAATTAGCATCGTCAGGAAAAATACAAAAATCGATTACAGACGAAGAGATTAAAGAATTCTTAGCGTCATTTCAGAAACCTCAAAAGGATTTTAAAATAAAGTGGGCATAATGTCGAAATTAACATCTGGAATTAAAAAGCGATTAATGAAGAAACGAAATCAGAACAGTGCAGTTCCTACTTGGGTAGTTGTGAAAACAAAAAGAGGAGTAACAACCAATCCTAAACGTAGAAGTTGGAGAAGAACTAAATTAAAGGTGAAATAGATGGCAAAAGAATTTGATAGAGAATATAACGTTCCTTTAGGAAGAGCATGGATCTACCCAAAACAAAGACGAAGTAAACGAGCAGTAAAACTATTAAGAGAATTCGCAGCTAAACATGGAAAATCAGAACAAGTAAAGATATCTGAAGAAGTTAGTGAACAAATATGGGAAAATGGAATAAGAAATCCTCCACGTAAAATTAAAGTAAGATTAGTAAAAGACAAAAATGGACTTGTAACTGTAAACACTTTAGAGTCGGCAAAAACTGAAGTAGAAGAAGTTAAGAAAGAAGAACAGATAATCGATATCAAGCCAGAAATCGAAAATAAAGAAGTTAAAGAATTACCTGAAGAAGTTAAACCTGAAGTAACTGAAGAAGTTAAACCTGAAGTAACTGAAGAAGTTAAACCTGAAGTAACTGAAGAAGTTAAACCTGAAGAAAACTAGTCTGAAAGTATTGGAATATCAAGGTTTTCATTGACATGATATTCTATATCAGTGTCAAGATTATTTCCAGCAAATATGTTAGATAATGGATCATAATCATCAAATTTAGTTTGAGACAATCCAGAAGAGATTAGGACAGCCATAGTGTCAGAATTAGTATTTGAATAATTATGAGAAATTTGAGATTCATTAACTTGTCCTTTTATCATATTAATAGAAGAAAGAACGTCCGTAGTGGAGAGTTTTGAATTACCATTAAGGAATAAAAGAACGCGAGAAATAGAAGAAGGATTTGTGGTATTGGATAACATTTGTAAGGCATTTTTAACGGCGGTATTAGTATTTTCATCTTGAGAAGATTCACCAAAACTCAAGATAGAGTATTTATCGTCTTCTGTTATTTCTAGTATATTTTCAAGTTGTTCATAATTATTTGAAAACAAAGAAGAAAGTGATAAGGCAATCTTTGAATAAATTAAATCGAATGCATTAGAAATAGGTATACGAGGAAGAGATTCAAGGATTTCGTCGTTATCTATAAGAATAATATTGCTTGAATATTGTTTAATTTTAGTAAGAGTAGTACCTGCATTAAAATGCCTATGAGTTTCATGATCGTATGGCATAGAAAGAACAGGAATGCATTTTGTGTCATTGTCATGACATAATTTAGCAATTATTGGAACTAAAGCAGCACCAATTTTCTCACCTGGATTGCAAGTAATAATAACATAATCAGAGGAAATAATTGAATCAGAGATTTCGTCAATTTGTGTTTTACACAAAGAACGAATCATAGGAATTGAAATACTTCCGCCAATTTTCATATCGAGTTTTAAGAAATGTCCTTTAGAAGATTGGGGAAAATCTTCTAAAGATGGACTAATATATGTGAATTTATCAAAATCCGATTTTGATTCAAGATTAGAGAGAATTTGACATCCTACATTTCCAATACCAAGAACAAGAACATTGCGAGTATTACCTGAATTCATCATATTGTATTAGTAAAAATGACGTATATTTGTTAATAATTGATAATTTTTACCATTTATGAAATAAAATTGACCGGATTAATGTGAAATCAAGAAAAAATATAAATCTAAAGAGGGTAAATGGTTTTTGTAAGTTGAAATCACTAATTATAATCATATCTTTGCTGGTGTTTACTGCAGGATTACAAATTGCAGGCATTTCGTTTGACATCCCTAATGCGGATGCGGCAGGGAATATAACTTCGGATATAACTAGTACGATAGAACTTACTGAAGTTGGATCAGTTGTAATTAATTATAATATGATTCTGAAGAATTCGGGATCAAGTGCGGAATCGTTAAACGACAACATAATATTATATTTGCCATTAGAGTATAAGGACAAGATTAATGCATATAGATTTAATTCATCTTCTACAATTCAAGGAATATCTTTTTCGACAAATTTGAATAACACTTTATTGACATTAAATACAAATGGCTTTAGTGTTTCTCCGAATAAAGATGGATTTGTCAATATAGAATTAATTTTAATGAATATAGTTGAACCATTAGGTAGAGAAGGTATGTATTTTGTGAACGTACCGTTTATAACAACTTCAAATCTGCACATCGACGAACATAGATTAAATTTGATATCACCAAATTCGGCTCCGTTTTATAATATATCTGATTATGTAATAAAGGGCGATACATTTAGTAGAAGACAGCAAAATCACTATGAAGTAGCAACGGTCAGAGTAATAGACATAACAAAAAATGATTATAGAGAAGATAGTTTTATAGTATTAGCTAATCCAGGAATTAAAGCATTCAGTATATTGCAAATAGACAGTTTCACAAGAGAAATTTATATTTCTAATAGCGGAGAGATTATGATTAGAGAAACAATAGAAATTACTAATTCAAATCTTGGAATGGAAATGGTTCTAATTAGTCTAGATTTAATCGGTGATGAGAGAGATGAATTAAATGTGCCAATATTTAGAAATGTCACATCAGTGCCAGATAGAGAACCCGCATTGACGGAATCTCAAGTAATAATATTAGAAAATACTCCCGCAAATAGATTAGATTTGAAGAGATTATCAAGGCATTCTTTAGACAATGGTAATACAATGATTCTAAAATACGAATATAGATTAGGTGATGAATTTATTCAGGTTGGAACAAATTCAATTACAGCAAATATACCAACTAAACCGACAATAAAAACAGTGGCAAACGAGTACAGAATATTAATTACTGAGTCAAATGCTTTTTCAATATCATCAGAATCACCATTTGAAGTGAATTTAGATGGAAATCAACAGATTCAGAACAACAATATTACTATAACATATGTGCCAGGAATAGCATGGGCAAGTAATGAATCAATACCTATCGGATCAGCGATATTCGTAATAGCAGTATTAGGAATGATGACTAGAATTGAGAAAAAGGAAGAAGGAGAAGTTGAAATTGCAGAAGACGACATAGTTGTAAAAATGAATGAATTAACGGGGCTATACAGTGAAGAGGTTTCGTTATTAAAGAACATCATTGAACGATTAGAAAAATCGAATAAAGACGAAATAAAAAAGAGTCAGATTGAAAATGTGAAGAAGGAAATAAGATCAATCAAAACCAGAAATGCTGGAAAACTTGCATTATTGCGTAATGAAATTTTAGAATTAAAACCTTCGCAAAAGGAATTATTCAATAATCTAAATAAAGATGAACAATCTCTAGAAAGAGATATTTTTCAAATGATACAGCTTTATGAACAATACAGGCTAAACAGAATAAATAGTCAAGATATGGAAAATAAATTATCCGAGTATAAAAGCAATGTATTAAAGAAAATTAATGACATAGTTGCATCAATACAATCAAACGTGGATTCGTTAAAACAGAACTAAATCGTTTTATAAAATAATCTCCAATGTATTATATAGAAATGTCATTGGCATATATTTTGATTAATGCAGAAATTGGAAAAGAGAAGAAATGTTATGAAGAAGTTAAACAAGTTAATCACGTCAGAGAAATTCATATTTTATACGGATTTTATGACATAGTTGCAATAGTAGAATCTCCAGATATAAACAAAGTCAATACTGCATTAAAGAGAATAAGACAAAATAATAATGTAATGACTACTGAAACAATGCCTGTAATAGAATAAATACTGAATTAAATTGACAACCATTCACCTTGGACTAGATGATACCGATTCCGATGATGGAATGTGTACGACATATCTAACAACATTGATCATTGAAAATTTGATAAATGAAGGCATTAGATTAATTGATTATCCAAATTTGATTAGATTAAACCCAAATATTCCATGGAGAACAAGAGGAAATGCAGCATTATGTATTAGGGTAGAAGCAAATAATCCTAAAAAGGTATTTCAAATTGCAAAAAAGATAATGATAGAAAATTCTGAAAGCAGAAACAATAAAGCTAATTCAGGATTAGTGATGTTATGTAAGAATAAAGTTCCTGTTGATATTGTAAAATTTGCAGAAAAATGCATCAATAAGGAGATAAAAATGGAAGAAATGAGAAAATTAGTGAAAAATAAGGACATAGAATACTTTGGTCAAGGTACCAAAAGGGGGCTAATTGGAGCACTAGCTAGCATAGGCAATACATTAGAAAATGACCACACATACGAATTAATTGCGTATAGAAAAAATGGTAACGGAGAAAGAGGAGTAAGTCTTCAATCCGTAATAAAAATCGATAAGGAAAAAAAATACTCGTTGTTTAGTAACATAGATTACAACAGTCACCGAGTATTAATTACACCGCATGGAAAAGATCCAATATTATTTGCGCTACGTGGAAATAATCCAGAGCATTTGTACAAAGCCATGTCCGAATTAAAGTTGTACGAAGATGTAGAAAGATTTGCCATATTTAGATCTAATCAAGGTACAAATCAACATTTAAACGATAAATTAGACGTATCTTCGCTAAGAACATATGATTCAGGGCATATAATTGGAAAGATGGTAGGTAAACCTGTCGTAATAAAAGGAGGTCATGTATTCATCAAGATAAAGAATAGGAAGAAAATAATTAATTGTGCAGTTTATGCGCCAACAATTTCACTAAAAAATTTAGCAAGGAATCTAAAAGCAGGAGATGAGATAGAATTAGGAGGTGGAATAAGTAGAAAATCAAAAAAATTCGGCAGAATATTAAATGTAGAATATATCAAAATAATAAAATTAACAGATAGAAGTATCAAAAAGAATCCTCTATGTAAAAAATGCAATAAATCAATGAAATCTATAGGTAAAAATAAAGGATACAGGTGTATAAAATGTGGTTCCAAATCAAATAAGATAAGGAAAATAGAGAGCAATAATGAAATAGAAAATAAATTATATCTTCCTGTATTATCTGCACAAAGGCATTTAATAAAACCAGTAGACAGATATGGAAAAGAACAAAGAAATAAGAAGAAACTAAAAGGAAATTGGTTTAAGATATTTGAATAAAAATACAATTGGAATAATAGAGATAGTTGTTGCCACATTGATTTGGGGATCCTTGGGTGTAATGGTAAGAAATATCGACATGGAGCCATTTTCAATAGTAGCATATAGATCGCTCATAGCATTACCAATTATGCTAATATTATTTAGGAAGAAAAGAGATAATCTAAAGAAAAATTACAAATTACTACTATTAGCTAGTATAGCAATTACAATGGCATGGTCTTCACATTTTTACGCATTCAAACTAACAACAATTGCCAATACAGTAGTATTGTTATACACTGGACCAATTTATGTAGCAATATTATCACCTTTAGTTTTAAAAGAAGTAAGAGAAAAAAAAGCCAATATTTGTTTAGTTTTATCAATATTTGGAATTTTTCTAATGTACAACCAAGGATTAGGTGATGAATTAAACGACAGAGGATTAATGTTGGGAGCAATATCAGGTATTTTATTCGCGTTTGTAATTATGGCAACAAAAAAATTAAGCAAAGATTATTCAAGCATTACAATTGTAACTATGCAATTATTTATTTCTACAATAATTTTATCTCCTGCATTATTTGTAGAGCAACAAGTTGTTATGGAGAACATAATGTTACTTGTAATTTTAGGCTTAGTTCATACAGCAATAGCAGAATTTCTGTTTATTGATGGTTTAATTAAAGTGAGTACGCAAAAAGCATCCACAATATCGTACATTGAACCAGCTAGCGCAATAATATATGCAGTAATACTGTTAAATGAAATTCCAGAAGGATTAGAAATAATTGGAATATCATTAATTGCAACTGCAAACATAATATTAAATTTGAATTTAGAAGACATGAAAAAAATAATAAAAAAATAGCGAGGAGTGGATTTGAACATTCGGCTGTACTGAATTAACAGAAACAGTCACCGATCTGCGGGTTATGAGCCCGCCGGGATAACCTGGCTTCCCCACCTCGCTAAATAATTATAGAGAAAAGGTGGTTATTAAGAATGCATTATTCGCTTTCTTCGTTTTGAATTTCGTTAATTTTCAGTTCCAATGCGGCTTTTAGTTTGGAATTATCAAGTAATTTCAATGCTTGTCCACAGACTTCACACATAAAACTCACTTCCATAGCTTTACTGAAACTATATTTCATACAAGACGGATTTCCACAATGATAAAATTCATTTTTAGATTCGTATTCAAGCCTTTGAGTAAGTCTAGTAATAGCTTTAGATTTTTGGGTTTCTACGAAGGGTTCCACTTGATCTCTTTGTGCTTTCCATCGATATACAAACCAGCCTCTTTTTGTATCACGTACACGAATTCCAGTTATAAGAGATCGTCCAAATAAGTCATAAAGGCATTTTCTTACAATATTTATTTTCAATTCCGTTGATTCTGCAATTTCTTCGTCTGTAGTATTTTCATGACTCAATAACGATTTAGCTACATTGACATAGTCCTCTCCGCCAATCAGTCCAGCGATTTTAACAAAAGAATCTTCGAATTTTTTTTTAGACAATTATATTATTATTGAAATTCATTAGATTAAACCTTTACTTTTCTAATGGTTCTTTATAGTTAACAAAGTAAACAATTAAGCAAATAATGAAAAGTAGAGGAGATATAACAAAGGGCGAACCGGTCCATACATAGTCATAGAATGCTAAACAAAGTAAAGGTCCAATTGCCGAACCAATACCTCGAAATCCTTCAACTAAACCGGACAGCTGTCCTCGTTGATTGGCAGGAATAATATCTCCTTCGAGTGAAGCTAGAGAAGGAATGAAGACGCCGATAGCGGCGAATCGGATTATTATAGCAATGTATAATTGAATAACATCAGTAGCAAATAGAATTGAAAATGTAGCGATTTGACTAATTATAACAGCAATAGTGATTACATATTTACGATTTCGATAATCTGCCAGTCTTCCACCTACAATTTGGCTTAAGGAATTTGATAGAGAACCTAATGAAAAAGAAATTGCAGAGATGCTAGCAGTTTCAAGAAGAGAATAACCAAGTACTTGATAAATATATAGAACTAGTACAGGTCTAAACATTCCAAAAGCAAAACCATGTGAGACATTCATTAAAAGAGAACTATAGAAAGTTTTAACAAATTTAGGATTAACATTATCAATCATTTTAAAGAAACGAGTACGTTTAGAGGGAATAAAATCAGAAGATAATGTAACAAATGCAAATAAAGAGGAAAAGAGGCCAAATCCTCCAGCAAAAATAAATGGTATTCGGAAACTATCTACAGGAGTTAATGACATATCAGATTGAATATAAGAAAGCAAAAATGCACCAAAAATAGGTCCAAAAGCCATACCAGCTCCAGCAGATACATTAAGAACAGAAATTGCACGTCCTCGTGCTCCAGGACCAACTAAATCATAAATCATAGCTCTGGAAGCAGGCCAAATAAGACCTGCAGTTATACCTTGTATAGTTCGTAATAATAAAACATGTGTCCAGTCTTGAGAGAAATAAAACAATATAGTAATAATTCCGTAAACAAATAATCCAACTACAATTGAATTCTTTCGACCAAGCTGATCAGAAACAGAGCCGAAAGGTAAGGCAGTAAGAGTACGTGCAGCCATAAAACCGGTTGTAAGTAGGCCGATTTGCAATCCAAGATTTGCACCAAGAGATTCCGCAAACAAAGGAAGATATGGAAAGAATATACCAAATCCAAATGTCATATTTGCAATTGCAAGCGATAGTGCAATAACTGGCCAAGAATACGGATTATCAAGAGTTTTAGATTTCATGATAGTATATTCAACAATCTATTTGATTATATATTTAGGATTTAGACATTTTCTTAATGTCATTAATCAATATAGGTAAAAATGAACCAACGTCAGATACTACGCCAATTGCTTGACCCGTACCGCGATCTAGAAGTTTAGTGACCGAGGATGGATTAATGTCAATAGCAACAACTTTAACGGTAGAAGGGATCATATTTCCAACAGCAATTGAATGAAGCATCGTCGAAAGCATTATAACAAGATCTGCATTAGACAAAACTTTTTGATACTGTTTTTGAGCTTTAACTACGTCGGTGATTACATCAGGAGCAGGTCCGTCATCACGAATTGAACCAGCTAAAACGTAAGGTATTTTATTCTTTTCGCACTCGTAGAAGATTCCAGAATTAAGTTTTCCTGATTTTACTAATTGCCTAACAGAACCAGCTTTGAACAGCTCATTAACTGCAAGTATATGATTACGATGGCCCATATGAGTAGATGCTCCGCGTTTAACGTCTATACCAAGCGAAGTTCCTAGTAAGGCATGTTCGACGTCGTGTATTAACAAGGCATTGCCTGCCAGTATTCCTTGCACAAATCCCATTTTAATTAATTGAGATAGAGAATTAACAGCCCCAGTATGTACTATTGCAGGTCCGCCAACTATTACGATTTTTCCATTATTTTTCTTAATAGAAACTAAATCTTTAGCCAGTTTAGAAGATATAGATTGAATTGGTTTTTCAGTAGAAGTATGACTGCTCATAAATTGAAATGTATCAAGTCCTTCCCGAGGTCGTTCTGGTGGAACTATCTTGATGCCTTCTTCGCCCACTACTACAAAGTCTCCTTTTTGTATATCGCGCAA
>JAKUSK010000013.1 GCA_022449325.1 Nitrososphaerales archaeon
GATTTGTCGAACCTATGAAAGGAATTGCTATTATGTCTGGTTTTATTGTTGACAATGAAACATTTCCTTTTTCAATCGTGTTTATCAAATCCTTTTGTGGAACTTTATCGAGTTTAAGATGATATTCGTCACCTGCCCACGCTAAATCAAATGAATCCACTTTAAGATATCTCATTACTTTCTTCATTTCTAGTATTCTTTTCTCGGAGTTACTAATTCCTCCATATTGCTTGATGTTTCCCACTGTAAAACATAGAACATGAACTTTGCCTCCTCCTGCTTTAACCTTTGAAATTAAACCTCCACATCCAAGAACTTCGTCATCAGGATGAGGTGCAATAACTAATAATTTTTTGTTTCGGTAATTTGGTGTCATTTCCTAGCTGATATCCCCATTACCACTTTTTTTGTTATAAACTTGTTTTCTCTTACAAATATGTCTTCAATTACTTTTTCAAATTTATTTTGTTCTTCTTTTTCAAACAGCGTATATGACTTCCAATATCTTAATAATTCATCCTTACTAGGAAACGTGACAGGATTCTCAAAAATATCTGTATTTACCTCTTCAAATAGTGTTTCAAAGTACGGTAAGGCACTTGACTCCATAAAATTATTATGTATATTGTATTCTTCAGGAAGTTTCTCAAAAGTTTCATGTATGTCTGTTAATTCTTTGTTGTTCCTCTTGACTGGACCGCAAACAAAACATCTACCTCCTTCTTTTAATTTATCGTATATGTCATTAATTGTTTTTTTATAATCTTTTGAATAATATAAACCAAAACAACATAGAATTAAATCAAATTTAGCATTTTCAAATTCATTACCTATGTTTTCCATACTTCCATTTTTTAAAAATACATTCTTTCTTTTTACATTTGCTTCAATTTCATCTAGAAGATCTTTTGATATATCTAATCCTGTGATTGAACCGCTTTCATTAATAATTTCACTTATTGGAATTAGTTGTTTACCATTTCCACACGCTATGTCTAATACTTGGTCATCTTTCATGATTTCTAACTTTGGAATTATCCAGTCATTTATTTCGAATTTCGCATAATTTGCATGTGCAGATAGCCTGTTGTTCAATGCATTACTGGAATTTTGTGCTCTTACCAATTTCAATCACTTTGCTTATAATTTCTCATAAATTAAACCATTACTATATTGTGGACTTAATTTTCTTAATTATTTTAGATTTATCAGCATCTATTATGTATTTTCCCAGTCGTGGACCTTTATTACTGCCTAGAAGTATTTGATATATTAGTTGAAACAACATTTTTGGCTTCATATCATTTGATTTTGCTATTTCAAATATCTCACTTTGAATGACATCAGGATCGGAATTCTTCTCCAATAACACAATAATTTCTGATAATGGTTTCTTATGTTCGTCTGACACCTCTACATTTTCCATCATATCAGTTTTGAAATCTCGAGCCCAATTTATTCCTAATCTAATTCTGTGTAATACGTTATCGTCAATTTCCTTTACATATTGATATTCGACCAGTTTCTTTGATATATACTCTATAGAATTATCTTCAGGTGCTATTTCAGCTAATTCTACTAATAGTCTATATGGTAGATGAATCGATTCATTTTTTGGCGGGTCTAAATGATTGATATATTCATACAATCCCTTCATTCTAGTAGTCTTATCTTTATTCTCGGACATAGTCTTGTTGAAATATATATCCTCTACCACATCTACTTCGTCCATGTAAGTTGGAATGTCTTCAACAGATAACGCCCTTGCTCCTGCTATTCTCTTAAACATTAGTAATAACAATGAATCAGGCGTTCCATATTCTAACCATTTCTGCGGTGTCAAAACATTTCCAATTGACTTCGAAATTTTCTTTCCTGATTTGTCTAAAAACATTTCATATCTTACATGAAATGGGTGTGCATGATCTAGAACATTTCCTGATATCCAATCATTTATTTTAACAGAATCTTCTATGTCTTTTCCATACGCTTCGAATCTTATGTCTAACGCAGACCATCTGGCAGCAAACTCTACTTTCCATCCTAATTTTCCTTTTCCCTCTGATAAACCTGTATTGCCTTCATGTTTACACCCTTTGATTAAATTTCCTCCTATTTCGACATCTTTGCATATATAATGAATAATGTCTTTTTCTTTGTCAAATTCTGTTGGAACAGTCACGTATATCTTTTTACAATTCTCGCAGACTGGGTAATATGGTAATAATTTCTCAAACTTTGTTTGTCCAGTAATTTCTGCAATTTTTTCACCTATTATTTCTGAATTTTTTAATATTGTACTTGTTTGTTCGTTTAATACACCTTCTTGGTAAATCTTTGTTGCACTTTTAAATGTATATTCTATATTGAGTTTGTCTAAACCATCAAGCAATAACGAACTCATATGTTCCCCATACGAAGAATGACATCCGAATGGATCATCTATCGATGATACAGGCTTGCCTAATTCATCTCTTAATGTTTCTGGAAATCCTTCTGGAATCTTTCTTAATCCATCCATATCGTCTGAATACGCTATTAATTCTGAATCATATCCTCTATCCTCTAGTGACATTTTTACTCCGTATGCTCTCACTGCGTCTCCCAGACTTCCTATATGCGGAATTCCTGATGCGCCTAGTCCACTTTCAACATTAATTTTCTTAGTCGAACGTTTTAGCTTAATCTCTCTTTTGATAATGTCATTAGTTAATTTATCAATCCATGTTCCTCTTCCAATTGTACTCAATTATTAATCATTATTCCTTTTTGTTTTTACCATTGATATTTTTCTTAAGCTTCTCTTCTTTCCTACTCAATCCAATGTAAAATACTAATAATCCAACTATGACTATTATGTTTGCTACTCCACTATAATTTGATTCTAGCTTTACTGAAATTGAATTATCTACTGTCTTTTCAGGATTATGATTCCACACAACTATTGTTAATCTGTCTATTTCTGTATCCAACGATCTCCTGTAAATTCCTGTAAGTTCCATCTTTGAAATTATTGGTTCCCATTCCTCGCAAAAGTCTGCACCTTCCCTTGAACCTCCACATCTCTTGAATAAATCATAATTCTCATCATCAAATACATACAAATCAATTGGATGACCCGGTACCTCTTCTCCGTTTATGAATTCTGGACCTTGATTGCTATTTGTCAATTCCATACGATAATTAACTAGAGGTAATGGAAGTGTAGTAACATTCGAATAATATGTAATAAAGGATCTTTTTGGAATGATATCGAATTCCGACAACACTGTGACTGATGATAATGAAAATAGATATGCTCCGCCTAATGCTAATATCAGTCCTATTGCTACTATTTGTTTATTCATGATTACATCCTTTCAGTAATAAAAATCTATTAATAAAATATACGTTATAATTTCAAGCTAGTAAATACTTCGTACAACTATCTAGTACGAACGATTTTGTCCCATTTCTGACCTACTGTTCTGTTTAATACTATCCTTGTTTTGAATGATCTTTTTGACTTTACTCTTGGATTCCTACTAACTCGTACTTTACCTTCTACTTTGGGTGTTTGACCCCTAACTTTTCCTGCTTTAGTCAATGAACCGTGAGTTGGCATAAGAAAACTTACTTCTTCGATATTTAAAAATGTAATGTTGTTTTCAATCTTCTTGAAAACTTTAAGAATGGTTATCTGCCATTTCCCATATCTTGACAAATAAGGCACTCCTTACAGAAGCAGGTATTATTATTATTAATGATAAATTTGAGGTCGTCCAAAGTCTTAGATTTAAACCTGATTCTGAAATATCCTTTTATTCTCAAATTAAAAATGCTAATGTACCTGATGTCGTTAAAACCTTCCTTGATAATTTGTCCCACGAATTCTCTGACTCCCTTGAAGTAAATGATCAATCTTTGCTAGAGATTCTCAGTAAAATATATCCTGATAAAAATTTCATTTACAAAACAATTGATTCTTCCAATCTATTTCCTCTATTCGTACAATCCGGTTTCTTTAGTTCAGAAGAGGAAATAAGTAATTTCCTCCAAAAATTCTCTATAGAATATTCAAAACAACAAATTCGTGATGTTTCTGGTCAAGAAGACCTTCAAATTATTGAAGGAATAAACTCATTAGATGAACTCGATAAAGCGATAAATATTCTTATGGCAAGAATTAATGAATGGTATGGACTTCATTTTCCTGAACTTGAAAACCTAGTTAAAGATAGTAATGAGTATTTCAAATTTGTTTCCCTTGGATTGAACCGTAGTTCGATAACTGAAAAAGATTTAGTTTCTTTCAGTTTCTCTGAAAAAAAACTCGATGCTATTTTTAGTGCAGCACAAGATTCCAAAGGAGGTGAAATTAATTCAAAAGATCTTTCTATTATCTCCATTTTATCTGAAAATGTAATTAATCTTGTTAAAGTTCGTGATAAAATGCTCAATTATATTAATGATTTAATGAATAATGTTGCTCCTAATCTCAGTGCAATTGCAGGTCCAACTATTGGTGCACGTTTAATTGCAAAATCCGGTGGATTAATGAAACTTGCAAAATTACCTTCTAGTACGATACAAGTTCTCGGTGCAGAGAAAGCCCTATTTCGTTCATTAAAGAGCGGTAGTAGACCTCCTAAACATGGAATTATTTTCCAACATGATAAAGTACACTCTAGCCCCAAGTGGCAACGTGGAAAAATTGCACGTTCTTTAGCTAGTAAAATTGCTATTGCCGCACGAATCGACGTATTTCGTGGTAGTAAAGAAATCGATATTGAACATAGTCTTGACGAACGATATCGTGAAATTCAAGAAAAATATGCATCACCTGTAGCTAATCGTAATAATTATTCTAAGAAAAAACACAAAAAACTTAGGCGAAGCATGAATGAAAAACGTAGACGAACTTCCTAATAATGTGAAATGGATTGAAGTTGCAGGTAAAGATAAACTTGCAACCAAAAATTTTGTTCCAGGAAATAGCGTATATGGCGAACATCTTCAAAAATCTTCTAATTCTGAATTTCGTATTTGGGATCCCTATCGCAGTAAACTTGCTGCATCTATTATAAACGGTCTGAATGACATCCCCTTTACTGACGGTTCTAATATTCTATATCTTGGTTCTTCTACTGGTACTACTCCTTCTCATGTATCGGATATAGTTGGTAAATCTGGATTGTTGTTCTGCATTGAAATATCTTCTCGTGTAGCACGTGATTTTATTGATAATGTGGTATCTTTTCGAAATAATATTGTTCCTATAATTGCCGACGCACGTAATATAGATAGCTACACATCTATCTTTCGAAATATTGATAGCGTCTATTGCGATATATCCCAACCTGATCAAACTGATATCGCAATTAATAATTGTAAGGAATTCATAACGAGTGGTTCTAAATTACTTTTAGTAATCAAATCACGCAGTATTGATACTACAAAAGAACCTGAGACAATATACGAACAAGAAATGGATAAGCTAGAATCAAATGGTTTTGAAATTAATCAAATGGTGAATCTTCATCCTTTCGATAAAGATCATGCACTAGTTATGGCTACACTGAAATAACTAAAAATAATCCTCAATTTTTGGCTGTAGATTCTCCCAAGTTTTCCACGATTTTCTTGTAAAATCTGGCATTGTTTTGTTCTTCTTTAGCCATTTTTGTAAGAATATTCTAGTTACTGGATCTGATGGATAACCACTTCCCATCTCGCCAAATTTTTTTCCTAACCTAAAAATCTCTTTATCACGCGTATATTTAGCAACTATTGAAGCAGCAGCTACTATTACATATTTCTCATCTGCTTTATGACTCGAATAAATCTTCATATTACTATTCATATGATTTTCTATCCTTTCCTTAAATCTCTCTGGTTTTACATCACATGAATCTACATATACTGAGTGAGAATTTAGATTATTTATCATCTTCGACATTGAATGAGCTTCTAATTCATTTAATCCAATTATTTTATTGTTTGTTACGAAATTTTTATTCTTCAAATATTTTTTTCTTAATTTTACTGCTTTGTCTATTCTTTTTTCAGAAAGTTTTGATATTATTACGTTTTCTGATTCATCTATAATTATTTTTGAAAATATCTCTCTATTTTTTGCTGAAAGTTTTTTTGAATCTTTTACACCTATTCTTGAAAATTTATTTATTGTTTTTTTATCTGCAGTAACAGACGCAATTACTAATGGACCGATTATTGATCCTCTTCCTGCTTCGTCTATCCCCGATCTAAGTGATTTATTCAAATTCTTCAATTATACTCTTGTATATACTATCAATAACTTCAACTTTGTGTTTTTCATTTAGATCATATATCTCTGAACTCTCTAATTCTTTTATTTCTTTTATTATTGGATGATTGTATTTTGTTTGTATTGCACATAATATTTTTTTATCTTGTTTTAATAATGTTTCAATTAATTCACAAAACTTCCTACTGAATAATTCCATTGGTCCAATCATATCTATTATAATCAAGTCTGTTTTTAATGATGAATCATGTAATTCTTTTATCAAATAATTATCGATATTCTCTAAATCAATCCGAAATTTCTGTAATCTTGGACCCGTTTTTTTATTAACGTTCGCTATTTCATAATTAATTCCTGTTGAGATATTTTGAATTTTGATTCCTGTTCTTTTTCCATGGTTCTTTATGTCTCTGGTTAATACTCCTCCCATTGAGATATTATTTGATAACAATCTGTAATGCAAAGTATTGATTACTTTGGTTTTACCAGTTCCTGTTCTTCCAGTTACCCCCCAAATCCTTGAATTCATCTGTTTATACCTTGTTATATCATAATATCTCGGAATTTATATGAAATATCCATAAATTATTTATTCGTCTATTATCACAAAAGGATTACTTGTCAGAATTAGAATCTACTAACACTAGTGAAATCAATAATAAAATAAAGGACTTACTCGATTCAAGGAAAAATCTAATCACCCAGCTAAAATCCTTAAACAAAAAAAGATTAGATATGCGAGATGAGATTAATACTATCACTTCACAATTAGGCGAACATCAGGCAGATTTGGAACCTTTATATCAACAAGTTGGGGATTTGCGTAAAGAACGACAAGGATTGATTAATGAGAAAAAACAAATATGGACAAAAATCAATGATACCAATGGAGGTATAAAACCAACTGAATCAAATAATAAAGAGCATGGTTCAAAAAATGATAGACGTTTTAATAAAAAAGAGAATTTTAAAAATGTCTCAAAAAGAATTAAGGAAATTGAATGGAAGTTACAAACTGAACAATTAACTAGAGAAGAGGAAAAAAAACTTATTGATAATATTAAAATTTTACAAAAAAAATACAACGAATGGAAAAAAACTAATAGTACACGTCAAGAAGTATCTGGATTATTTAAGAAAATAAAAAAAATTGGTTCTAATATGGATACAATTGAAGAATCTAGAAAAACTACAAAAGCATCCCTTGAAGAGAAAAAAGTAGTATTTGATACAAAGTTTCAACAACGTGAAAAACTATTTAGTGAAATGAATGGTTTTAATGACGATATACAAGAACTGGAGACAACTCTCAAAACAAATTCTAAAGAATTACAAGTGTTGAAAAGTCAGCGTAATGAAATATTCAAATCAATCAAATCGGTTAGCAAATCTGAAATTCTTAAGAAAAAGAAGGTTATTCTTGAGAAAGAAAAAACTAAAGCTAAAGAGAAACTTGAATCTGGACAATCTCTTTCATTTGATGAATTGAGATTAGCTTACGATGATGACGATGAGTACCTCACGTAAGAAAAAAACTTCTATCTCTAGAAGAAAGAAATATTCATCTAGTTCTGCACCTATACTTATTTTATGTATAGACCGTGACGATGATTTAGGCGAAAAAACCAATCTTAGATCTCCAATTGTCGGCTTAAAAAATTGTCAAAATGCAGGAATGAAACTTGCTATTAGTGATCCAGAAGAAGCAGATGCTAATGCTATTTTTGGCGCTATTAAAACGTATAATGAATTGTCTCGTTCTGGTCGTAAATGCGAAGTTGCAATTGTTACGGGAACTCATTCTGGAGGTTTTAAATCTGATGACAAGATGCGTAAACAAATCCAGGCACTTGTTAATAAAACAAAAATGATCGATGCAATTATTGTTTCGGATGATTCTGACGAATCTAATATTATACCTCTAGTTCAAGACATAATCTCAATTAATTCAATTCAACGAATTGTTATAAAACACAGTGGAGCTCTGGAAGAAACTTATGCTGTATTGGGTAGATATCTTAACATGTTGATATTCGATCAAAGATATTCAAAGTTCGCTCTTGGAATTCCTGGTCTACTGTTTCTTTCTTGGGCATTTCTCGCACTCTTTAATTTACTTGAACAGGCAATAACTGTAACTTTGGCAATTTTAGGAATTGCTTTTGTTATACGAGGCTTTGATCTTGATCGACTTACACGATCTCTTCCTAAATTAGAACTCACCTCATACGTCCGATTATTCTCTTCAGTAGCCGGTTCATTGGTTCTGATTATTGGTCTATTTCTAGGTGCTTCTAAAATATCTGCCGACGTTTCAGTAAATCAAGCATTTTCCAGTCCTTCTAATCTTATTTCATCTGCACCTGAATTGATTGGTGTTTTTGCAAATGAATCACTATTTTTCTTATGGATTGGTTTTGGGTTATTCATCTCTGGTGACTTGTTATCTAATTGGATTATTGAGAAGAAACGACGTGTAATTCGTGGCGTAATCTTGTTACTTACTCTAATCTTTCTCTTCCTTCCTATTTTACAATTTTCAAGACTTCTCATTGGTGAAGGAGATACATTTACCTTTATTGCATCTCTTATCTTTGGTCTTGCTGGATCTTTTATCAGTGTAATATTCTTGTATCAAAGATACATTAGACTACCTAGATCAAGACGTAAATAGGCAAGATTAATTTTGCTTATTAATTTATTACGTCGTATAGGAGTCTACAAATTCTACGATAACTACTTAAAAAATCAAATTACTAAGTCTGAACCTCCCGTTCATATTGCATTAATTCTCGATGGCAATAGACGCTGGGCTAAATCTAAACTTATTCCTGAATGGATGGGGCATTTTGCAGGTGCCGATATTGTTGATGATTTGTTGGACTGGTGTGTTGAATTAGATATAAAAATCATTACTTTATATGCTCTATCTGCCGAAAATTTATCTCGCCCTCAACCTGAATTAGAACGACTTTTCGAAATTATATCGAAAAAATTATCAGAATTACTCGATGAACCAAAAATTGATAGATATAAGGTTCATGTCAAAGGAATTGGTAATTTATCATTACTTCCTAATGAAATCCAAGAAAAGATTCAACAAGTTGAATCAAAAACTAAGGATTATGATGGTTTGTTCTTTAATCTAGCTCTTGCTTATGGCGGAAGATCTGAAATATTGGAGGCTGTAAAAAATATTGCATCAGATGTAAATGACGGTTCTGTTGGAATTCAAGATATTACGAATGATACACTTGAGGAATATCTATCTACTTCTCATTTATCTTCGCCTGAACCAGATTTAGTCATTAGAACATCCGGAGAGGAACGTCTTAGTGGATTCCTTCTATGGCAAAGCGCATATAGTGAACTAGTATTTCTTGATGTTTATTGGCCTGATTTCCGAAAAATTGATTTAATGCGAGCAATAAGAACATATCAAAATAGAAATAGGAGATATGGCGAATAGGATATGATGATATTATGACTGTAACGGTTGCTGTTGGTGGATTTTATGGTGATGAAGGTAAAGGTAAAATTGTTGCCTTTTTATCACTCAAAGATTCTCATTCTCTTGCAGTACGTGGTGGCGTAGGTCCGAACGCCGGCCATACTGTTAATTTTGGCACACAAGTTTTGAAATTAAGAATGTTGCCTAGTGCTGTAGTTAATAAATCTACTAAATTATTGATAGGTCCTGGCGTACTTGTTAATCCTGATGTAACTCTTGACGAAGCTAGAAAATACGATGCTACTGATCGATTAATCGTCGATAATCAATGTGCAATTATTGAACAAAAACATATAGACTCAGATAAATCTGGTTTTCTGGCTTCAAAAGTTGGCAGTACTGGAACAGGGACTGGTCCTGCAAATTCAGATCGAATTATGCGAATTGCTAAACTTGCTAAAGACGTCGAAGTGTTTCAAAATTATGTTAATAACGTTCCTGAAATTGTCAATTCTACAATTGATTCTGGTAATGATGTTCTTGTTGAAGGAACACAAGGTACATTCTTATCTTTATACTTTGGAAATTATCCTTTTGTTACTTCTAAAGACATTACTGCATCTGCAATATGTTCTGATGTTGGACTTGGCCCAAAAAGAGTCGATGATGTAATAGTAATATTCAAAGCATTTGTTACTCGTGTTGGGGAAGGACCATTTACTGGCGAACTTTCTCCTGAAGAAACTGTAAGTCGAGGTTGGGATGAAATAGGTACTGTTACGGGTCGAACCAGAAGAGCTGCTCCGTTTGATTTTGAACTTGCAAAAAAGGCAATTATGTTGAATTCAGCTACAAGTATTGCAATTACAAAACTTGACGTTCTTTATCCATCTGCAAGAGGGGTTACAAATTATGAAGAACTGGATTCTTCTGCTAAAGGATTTATTGAAAAAATAGAGAACGAACTAAATATTGGAGTTAGTCTTATTGGAACAGGACCTGAAGTTTATGAAACCATTGACAGACGGGTGAAATAATTTATCATTTTCTAATAAACTAAAAATTATTTCAGAAACTAATCAAAGTCGCGTTATTTTATCTTTGGATCTAACATGCCCTCCTGCTCAAATTCTTAAAAAATCAATTTCTATAATTAAATCTACTTCTGATCATCTTTGTGCCGTGAAAATTAATTACCATTTATTACTTCCCTTGTCTCTGAAGGAAACAAAAAAACTTATTTCTGTTATTCATTCCTGTAATTTACTTGTTATTGCAGATTTAAAATTAAATGATATCTCTGCAACTAATCTTGTTGCTATAAAACATCTTTGGAATATGGGTTTTGACGCAGTCATTGTTAATCCTTTTGTGGGATATTCTGAAGGTTTAGAACCTTTATTGACAAAATCTAAGTCTAAGAGCAAAGGTGTATTATTTCTAGTATATATGAGTCATAAGGGAGCCAAAGATGGTTATGGTCTTGACCTCTTTAAACAAGGCAGAAAAAAGAAATTATATTTAGAATTGGTTGAACGTGCAAAACGTTGGCATGCAGACGGAATAATTGTTGGCGCTACTCGGCCTACTTTAATAAAAGAAATTTCTAATCTTACTAAATCATCGATTGATATATACACACCAGGTATTGGTGCTCAGGGAGGCGATGTTTCTAAATCTATTAAATCAGGAGCAAATTATCTTATTGTTGGTAGATCTATTATTAATTCAAAAAATCCTAAACTTGTTACTTCTCGTATTCGTACTAATTCTTGGTTAGATTCTTAATTAATTTATTTCCTTTATTTAATATCTCTCTTGAATTCTCAAATGTAATTAATTTCATCAAATCTTCATAATCTGACCATTTATAATCTAAATGTTCAAATGACAACTTGATTTCTTTCTGGTCGGTTTCTGCTAAATAATAAGAAACAATTTTATGTACTTTACTATTCTTTTTATAATAATTGTATTCTACTTTTTCATTAAATCCTTGATGAATCTGTAAACTATTTATTCCTGTCTCTTCAAATAATTCTCTTTTGACAGTTTCTTTTTCTTTTTCTCCTTCTTCTATATTTCCTTTGACAAAATCCCAATGACCTGATGGATATTTCAATATTAAGAACTGAATACCATCTGTTTTATTGAATAATATTACTCCTGCTGATCTCTCTTCGATCATTGTATATCAATTGTCATATTCTAATTCATTCAATATATTATTACCTAATGTCTCAGTACATGCAGAAACATACGAAACTCCTTCTTTCGATAATAAGTCAAAATCATTCATTTCATTCAAAAATCTAATAAACAATCCTGATTGTTTACCTATGTGTATTGCAGGCAAACAATCAAATGTTCTTAACTGTTTTGAAGGGGCTATGAATGCATCGATTGCTCCAGTCGCAACATATACATTTTCCATTATGGCCGATCCTAATATCCTCTGGGCTTTAGTAATATCAAATATCTTTATCATATTTTGATAAGCTTTAGAAGCTTTTTCCGACCTTATGTTTAAATCAATTGCAATTACTGCTTCATTTAATTTTTCTATATTATTCGGTTTTGTTGGAATATTATTTACTGTTGCTTTATTTGAATCTCCTAAATACAAATCCTCATGTATTATATCTATTGCACCTGAAGCGATTATATCCGAAAACCTATGTCCTTTTGCTATTGCAATAGTTGAACTAAATAAAGGAATTTGCCTAACAGAGTTTAAACTTCCGTCCAATGGATCAATTAGTACAAATAAATCTGTATTTCCTTCTCTAATTCCTGATTCTTCTGAAATTATTGTTGCTCCTGATAAATTCTTGTTTATTTCATCCATGATTATCTTTTCTGCTAATACATCGATATCATATTGGATATCTCCAAAAGCATTTTTATCTAATCGACTATGATTTCCTTCAAAATATCTCTCTTTAATCACGTTTTTTGCTTTAATCAGTGTCTTTGATATAATATCCGAATAATCCAATATATCACAAGCGTTATAAGAATCCTATAAACTTAAATTATGAATACTATTCTTAATTATCTATGCCAAAGGTTAAAGTCGCTCTTGCTGGTGTCGGTAATTGCGCATCTGCATTAATTCAAGGTTTAGAATATTATAGACAGAATCCTGATGAAACTGTTGGACTAGTGGATTATTCTATTGGCGGAATAGAACCTAATGATATTGAATTTGTAGCTGCTTTTGACGTTAATGATAAAAAAGTAGGCTCTGATCTTTCCGAAGCAATTTCTGCACATCCTAATAACACTGCAAAAATTATCGACGTACCTAATCTTGGAGTTGAAGTCTCTAGAGCTCCTGTTAAAGATGGAATTGGCAAGTATCTAAAAGATGTCGTTGACGTAAACGATCCGAATGGTTCCGACGTCGTCGATATAATTAAAAGTTCCGGTGCGGATATGCTCATTAATTATCTTCCTGTCGGCAGTACTGAAGCCACCAAATATTATGCACAATGTTCATTGGATTCAAATGTTGGTTTCATTAATTCAATGCCTGTTTTTATTGCTTCTAATCCTGAATGGCAAACTAAATTCGTCGATAAAGGCCTTCCCATTGCTGGAGATGATGTTATGAGTCAATTAGGCGCTACTGTTGTTCATAAAAGTCTTATAAAATTATTTGTTGAACGTGGAGTAAAAATTGACGAAACTTATCAATTAAATATTGGTGGGGATGCTGATTTTCTTAATATGTTGGAAGAGTCTCGTTTGGTCGATAAGCGTGAAAGCAAGACATCTGCCGTTCGCGCAATGTCTCCCTATCCTATTCCTACTCGAATTGGTCCTAGTGATTACGTTGATTTTCTTAAGAATGATAAGATCTGCTACGTCTGGATTAAAGGCCATTACTTTGGTAATATTCCTGTTACCCTTGATCTGAAACTTCATGTTATGGATGCATATAATAGTGGTGGTGTCATAGTTGATGCTATTCGTGCTACTAAGATAGCTCTTGATAGAAAGATATCTGGTCCTCTAAATAGCATCTCTGCTTATTGTTTTAAACATCCTCCTGTTCAAATGCCATATGAACAGGCTAAAATTGAATTTCTAGAATTTATTGCTGGTAATCGAGAACGTTAATTCTCTTATTATCTACTACCATCAAATAACTCGTTTAATACTGAGAATGTCATTGCTACGTCTCTTGTTTTAACTACTATTATTGTATCTGTAAAACAACTTACTGTATCTTCTATGTTTATTTGTCTTTTTGCTACTTGACCATATATCGTAAACACAAATCCTGGTACTGAAATTACTTCAATTGGACTATGAACAATAATTGCTGCAAGATCATTTGAATCTTCTAAAATCTCTGATTTACTAAATATTGATAATAATTTTTCTCTTAATCTTTCTGAATAAATTATTGTTAATGCTGATGTAGCTTCAGAAATTTGAATAAATTCTTCATTATTCTTCAATATTATATTTTGAATACTTTTCAAATTCTGGTTGTTCTTCTTTACTGATAACTTTGCAACACCTGTTTTTACGTTTATATCACTCTTTGCTATAATATCTGTGATTTCATTATTTATCGACGAGTATTTAGGAACAATTCTTTTAACTGCTGTTATTATTGCATCTTCATTAACTTCGGTAATTCCCATTTTATGGATTTTCGGTTTAAGTAATCTTGCTATTCCACTAATGTTGGCATAATCTCTAGCTATTGAATCTTGTATTCCTAAATCAGATTCTATTAAATTTCTTGTAATTCTTGCAACAGACTGATTTATCTGTTTTTGGTCATCTTTAGCCAATAATGAACAATTATGACCAAAAGCTATTAAAAGGTTTCTTTACAAACATTTCACATAATGTCCAAAAAAGTAGTTTTAGCATTTTCTGGAGGACTTGATACTTCAATCTCAGTCAGCTGGTTGATGAAAAAACACAATCTCGATGTAATTACTGCCACGGTTGACGTTGGACAAGACGAAGACTTTGATGCAATTGAAAAAAAGTCCTACGCGATAGGTGCATCTAAACATTATACTATTGACGCAAAAAACGAATTTATTAATGATTATATTTTTCCTGCCATAAAATCTAATGCTCTTTATCAAGATAAATATCCATTAGCAACTGCATTAGGTAGACCTCTTATTGCTTACAAACTCGTTGAAGTTGCAAACAAAGAAGATACAAAAATATTTTCACATGGATGTACGGGAAAAGGCAATGATCAAGCTAGATTTGACGTAACGCTAAGGTCCGTTCTTTCAGATGCTAAAATTATTGCTCCTGTTAGAGAGGAGAACATGAGTCGTGATGAAGAAATTCAATATGCAAAAGACCTCAATGTATCAATCGAAAAGAAATCTCAATACAGTATAGACGAAAATTTATGGGGAAGGTCTATTGAAGGAGGAATTCTCGAGGATTCTTATGAAGAACCTCCAAAAGATATTTACAAATGGATTGACACTGAAAGTAATTTATCTTCTAAATATGTAGAAATTGATTTCAATAATGGCATTCCTGTGTCAATTGATGGAATAACTGATTCTCTTCAAATGATTAATCATCTTAATGATGTTGCAGGTCAACATGGTATTGGTGTTGTTGACCATATAGAGGATAGACTCATGGGAATAAAATCCAGAGAAATTTATGAAGCTCCTGCTGCATTTACAATTATCGAAGCTCACAAAGATCTTGAAAAACTAGTATTGACAAGAAATGAATTAGAAATGAAATCCATCTTGGAGCAAAAATGGAGTTGGATGATTTATTCAGGATTGTTCGTAGATCCTCTAGTTCAGGCTATAGATTCATTTATAAATAAAACTCAGGAACGTGTAAATGGCACTGTTAGACTCAAACTTAAGAATGGCTCATTAGCAGTTGTTGGAAGAAAGTCTAAAAATTCGATCTACGATCAAAATCTTTCTTCTTATTCTTCTTCTTCAAACTTTGATCAAACCTTCTCTAAAGGATTCATTGAAATTTGGGGCCTTCAGTCTAAATTTAACGAGGGAGATAAACAATGACTAATGAAGTTGATTTATTGAGAGGTAACAGACTTTCCAAAACTTCTGATTTAGCATCTTCTTTCATTAGTTCCGTAGAAGACGATTCACTGATTCTTGATTCTGTAATAAAAATTAATATTGC
>JAKUSK010000014.1 GCA_022449325.1 Nitrososphaerales archaeon
ATATTGCACATTTACTTATGCTAAATAAGAAAAAAATCATTGATAAAAAAACTACCTCAAAGTGTATTAAATCTCTAAAATCAATTGATGATTCATTTCAACTAGATTCTAATCTTGAGGACGTTCATATGAATGTCGAATCATTTGTTATAGATCACATTGGAAGTGAGATGGGTGGTCAACTTAATCTTGCTAAGAGTAGAAACGACCAGGTTGCATCTGCAATTAGAATGACTTCTCGTCAATTTATCCTTGATATCTTGACCAGTATTCACGATTTACAGAAAGTTATTCTTACACTAGCTAAATCTCATACTGATTATTTGATGCCTTCTTTTACTCATCTTCAACATGCACAAATTGTAACTCTCTCACATAATCTTCTTGCTCATTATGATTCTTTATCTAGAGATGCTGAAAGGTTTCAAGAAACATATCAAAGAGTAAATAAATCTCCTCAAGGATCCGGCGCAATTGCTTCTGTAATCATTAATGTTGACCGTGATTATGTTGCAAAATTACTTGGATTCGATGGTCTAGTTGAAAATTCTATTGATGCGACAACTACTCGTGATTTCTGTATTGAATTAATGTCTAATCTTACTCTATTGATGCTTAATGTTGAAAAGATTGTTAATGAATTAGTTCTCTGGAGCACATCTGAATTTTCATACGTTGAAATCTCTGACGAATTCAGCTCAACCAGTAGCATAATGCCTCAAAAAAAGAATCCAGTTATTGCGGAATTGATTAGATCTAAATCTTCAATTATTATTGGAGATTTAGTTGCATCTATTGGTATTATTAAATCACTCACTTTAGGATATAGTATTGATATTCAAGATTTAACTCCAAGACTGTGGAATTCTCTTGATAAATCCCTGTCATCTATAAAATTATTATCTAATATGCTTTCAAACTGTAAATTTAACAAGGAGTCTATGTCTAACAATCTAGACGATACTATGATTGCTGCTGATTTAGCTAATTACCTTGCATCAAATTACAATATCTCTTTTAGACAATCACACCATATAGTTGGTACATTATCGAAGACATCTGCTGATTCTGGTAAAAAGTTGTCTAATCTAGTTAAAAGTGATCTTCACCAAGTTACTAAAAAAATAACTGGAAAAGCAATTAAAATATCTGTTGACGAAATCGATTCAATCTTTAATTACAACAAAAATGTCAATTCTAAAACAACAAAAGGCTCTCCTTCTGCTTCTGAAAGTAATAGAATGATTAAGATTAGAAAAATATCTCTTGCTAATTCATCTAAATTCGTTAAAAAACAACAAAATTCAATCAATAAATCTGAACTTCTAATTGAGAAATCAATAAAAAATCTATCAGGAGGTGGAACTTAATGGAGCAAAAATGTCAAGATTGTGATGCAACAATGAAGATTCTAGACGACGTTGTAGTTGGAGAAATTATAAGTTGTCCTGATTGTGGTAATGAATTTGAAGTTAGTAAAATAGATTCAAATAGTGTTACATTATCACCTGCTGAATCAGTTGGAGAAGATTGGGGTGAATAATATGAGTAATCGTATTAGTATTATTTACGATCGTGTGCGTTGGGAAGAAAAAGAACTTTTCAGTGCATTTGAAGCAAAAAACATACCATTTGGTAAATATGATGCCAAATCGCTTGTCTTACGTAGTGACGACTCTGATGAATCAATTCATTCTTCATTTGGTTCTACTTTACTTCAAAGATGCATTAGTCACTACCGTGGCATGCTTATTGCTCATTATCTCGAATCAAAAAACTGTTTAGTAGTTAATAGTTCCAATACCAGTAGAATCTGTGGAAATAAATTCCTATCAACTTTGCAATTTGAAGAATCTGACATCAAAACACCACTTACATTATTTAGTTTTTCAGATAAATCTGCCGAAGATTCAGTCGAAGAGTTGGGCTATCCTTCAGTTTTAAAGCCTATAGTTGGAAGTTGGGGAAGAGGTGTGGTTAAATTAAATGATAAAGACTCTGCCAAAGCATTAATTGAAATGAGATATAACGACGATGGTTTATTCTCCAAAATATTTTATATCCAACAACACATCAATAGACCACCTAGGGACATTAGAACTGTTGTAGTTGGCGACGAAGTAGTTGGTGCCGAATATCGTTATTCTTCTAACGACGATTGGAGAACTAATTTTTCACTTGGAGCAAAAGTTGAGGAATGTCCAATTACTAAAGACTTGGAAGAAATTGTTCTTAAAGCCTCTAAATCTGTTGGTGGTGGTATACTAGGTGTTGATTTAATGGAAAGTGATGATGGATTTTTGGTACATGAAATTAATAATAATGTTGAATTCAAAGGAGTTTCAAAATTCACCAAAGAAAATATAGCATACAAAATTGTAGACTATATTAATAATATTTCTAAGAGGTGATTTGTAATGAAAGTTGGAATAATGGGTGCATCTGGCTATGTCGGCGGGGAATTACTGAGATTAATTATTAATCATCCTGAAGCTGAACTATCTTTTGCCACTTCAAGACAATATGATGGCCAGTTTTTATACAAAATTCATCCTAATCTTAAAGGATTCACTGATGTGAAATTTTCCTTATTTGATTCATCAAAAGTTTCTGATCAATGTGATCTTCTATTTACTGCAGCGCCACATGGAAGTTCCTATGACTTCATGAAGGAACTTGTTGATTCAGGTGTGAAAATTGTTGATATGAGTGCTGATTATAGACTTTCGAATCCTGATATGTATGATAAATGGTATGGCTATAAACATCCTCTTCCTGATTTATTAGATTCATTTACTTTTGGATTACCAGAACTTCATAGAGATTCAATAAAATCAAGTAAATTTACATCTACTCCAGGATGTACTGCATTGACTTCAATTCTTGCCTTATCTCCATTAATCCAAGATAAATTAATTGATCCTTCAAACATAATTATCGATTCAAAAGTCGGCTCATCTGGCGCTGGAGTCAAACCTACTGCAGGTTCACATCATGCTAACAGATATGGTGTAATTCGTCCATTCAAACCTTATGCTCATAGACATACTGCAGAAATAGATCAGGAACTTACAAATCTTTCTGACACTTCAATTAATGTATCCCTTTCTGTTCATTCAGTAAATCTTGTTCGTGGAATATTATGTACTTCGTATGCATCTATTAATTCCGATATTAGTGAAGTAGATGTCTGGAAATCATTTAGACAATTCTATTCTGACTCACCTTTTGTCAGACTTATTGCAGACAAGAAAGGTTTGTACAAATATCCTGATCCTAAACTTCTTGTTGGATCTAACTTCTGTGACGTTGGATTCGCATATGATAAATCCGCATCTAGACTTGTTATAATGTCTTCATCAGACAATCTCATTAAAGGCGCTGCAGGTACTGCTGTACAAAATATGAATCTTATGTCTGGATTTGACGAAACTTCAGGTTTGTGGACTCCTGGAATTCATCCAATGTGATCTAAATGGTGACCGTAGTAAAAATTGGCGGAAGCCTACATAGTAAAGGACTCACTGAAAATCTCTTTGAAGATATAAAGAATCTTTCAAAAACCGAACCTATTATTGTTGTTCATGGTGGTGGAAATACTGTTACTAATATTGCCGAGAAATTAGGTAAAAAACAAGAATTTATTGTTTCACCCTCTGGTGTAAAGAGCAGATATACTGACAAAGAAACCGCATCTATCTTCATGATGGTTATGTGTGGAAAAATCAATAAAGAGATTGTAGTATCTTTACAATCTTTAGGTGTTAATGCAGTAGGATTAGGAGGAATTGATGGTAAAATACTGAATGCAATTCGTAAGAAAAAACTCTTGATTATTGATGAAAGAAAGAGAAAAAGAGCTATTGAAGGAGGATTTACAGGTAAAATACAAAACGTTAATACTGAACTACTTAATGATTTGATTAAATCTGGTTATCTTCCCGTAATATCTCCTGTGGCAATTAGTGACGAATCTGAAGTTTTGAATGTGAATGGAGACCGTGCTGCTTCAAATATTGCTGCTCATCTCAAAGCAGATCGCGTTATATTCCTGACTGACGTTGACGGCATTTCATTAAATAACAAACTTGTGTCTAATCTTAACCTTTCACAATCTAAAGAAATTCTCCCTGAACTTGGATTTGGTATGGAACAAAAATTAATCTCTTGTATTGAATCATTAGAAAATGGTGTTAATCAAGGAATTATTGCATCTGGATTAGTAGACAATCCAATTTCTTCTGCTATCCAACATTCTAATTGTACGGTGATTACTAATGAATGATAAAGAATTAATAGACACTGAAGATCAAAACCTTGCTCCTGTATATCAAAAGTTTCCAATTGTTCTAGAAAAAGGAGACGATTGTTATGTCTGGGACTCTTCGGGTAAGAAATATCTAGACTTGATGGCTGGATACGGTGTTTCATTATTAGGACATTCCAATGAAAAAATTGTTCAAGCGATTAGTGATCAAGCAAAACAGCTAACAAGTTGCCATGGATCATTTTATAATGAACAAAGAGCCCGTGCTTCAATTAATATTAATAAAATCACTCCAAAACATCTGGATAATATATATCTGTGCAATAGTGGAGCTGAAGCCGTAGAAGCTGCATTGAAACTCTGTAAAAAACATTCAAAAAATAAAATTATCTCTATGTCAGGTTCTTATCATGGTAAAACAATTGGTTCTTTGTCTCTAACTTGGAGTCCAAAATATAAAAAATCATTTAAACCTCTTCTTGACGACGTTGATTTCATTTCTTTTGGATCTTCTGATTCATTATCGGAAATTAACGACGAAACTGGAGCAGTTTTTCTTGAAGTAATTCAGGGTGAAAGCGGCGTCAAATTCGCATCAGTAGAATATTTCAAACAATTACAAGAGCAATGTACAAAACATAATGTTCTATTAGTTGTTGACGAAATTCAGACTGGTTTAGGAAGGACTGGTAAAATGTGGGCTCATGAACATTATGGATTAGTTCCAGATATTTTATGTATAGGAAAAGGTCTGGCAGGAGGAATGCCTGTTGGTGCGATGATTTCAAGAAGCGATTCTACCAATTTCTCTCTTGGCGAACATACAACTACGTTTGGCGGCAATCCCTTAACATCATCTGCAATTAATGCATCTATTGAATTCTTACTGAGCAATAATATTATCAATAATGCAGAACAATCTGGTGAAATCTTTCTCAATGGTCTTAAAAAACTAAAATCTGAATATGATTCTGTACGCGATGTTCGTGGACTTGGATTGATGCTTGCTTTAGAATCAAAATTCCCAATCAAGGATTTATTATTTGATGGATTAAATAATGGATTGATTATGCTATACTCTGGAAGAACAATATTGAGATTTCTTCCTCCATTAACGTTAAACGAAGCACAAGTAAATTCTGTATTACAAATTTTAAACACTTTACTTCAAAACTCAAAAAAGGATTAGATTATAATGGACGATATTGATAAAACTATAATAAAAATTCTTACCAAGGATTCTAGAACTCCTAATACTGAGATTGCTCAACAGGTAAATCTATCTGAAGCTAGTATTAGGGCTAGGATAGAAAAACTTGTTTCATCAGGAGCAATTAAGAATTTCACAATTACATTAAGTGATAATCATCTTACATTATTAGAAAATGCTCTGAAATTCTATTCTCCTTCTGGACAAGAAAAAGATATTTCAGATTTCTTATTTGATAAATTAACTGATCTTGGTTTTAGTAATGTTCATCGTGATTCTGCGAATAATGTTTTTGGTGAAATTGGTAGTGGTTCTCCTACATTGCTACTTTGTGGACATATGGATACTGTTCCAGGACAAATTAATGTCCAGATTAAAGATAATGCAATTTATGGCAGGGGCGCATCTGATGCTAAATCCTCATTAATTTCAATGCTTATAGCTGCATCTTCTTTTAAAGATAAATTAAATTCTGGAAAAATTATATTTTCGGCGGTAACTGATGAAGAAGGCACTGGTCAAGGAATTAGGGAATTACTCAAATCCAATCTTCAACTTGATTGTGCAATTTTTGGAGAGCCTAGCGGAATTGATAAAATTACTGTAGGATATAAAGGAAGATATTCTGTTAAGTTTACTTGTGATACTCCTCCTGTTCATGCTAGTGCTCCTTGGATGTCCCATAACGCTATAGAATTATTATTTCTGTTATGGAATGAAATTCAGGCAGAAATTCAAACCAATGATGATAATCACTATAAACAAATTACTTCTTGTTTGACTCAAATTGAAGGAGGTTCTGCAGACAACGTTATGCCTGGAAACAGCAACCTAATCTGTGATATCCGCTATCCTTTTGGTTACAATCCTGACCAAATCACCCAAAAAATATCAGAAATCGTATCAAATTATAACTCTAAATATACTTTTGACGAAAATCCCAAATCTACTTTTAATTATGAAATTATCGATTCAACTCCTGCTTTTGAATGTTCTAAATCATCTATTGTTAGCCGTTCTGTGAGTAGAGCTGTTATCAAGAAACTTAATTTAAAACCTAAATTCGTCCATAAAACTGGTACTGGTGATATGAATCTTCTTGGAAATCAAATGAATATCCCTGTTTTAACCTATGGACCCGGTAACCCTCATCTTTCACATACTTCTAATGAACATATCATGATTGACGAATTCCTTACTTCAATTGATATATATCAAAATTCAATTGAAAATATTTTCGATCTAATCCAAAGAATTTAATAACGTATCTTTTTCATTAACATATCAGTGTAGTGAATGCCAAAATACAAATCAACTAACGACATAATGAAAGTTATCGGCAATAAAGACCAAATTAGGAATTTTGGCGTTATTGCTCATGTAGATCATGGTAAAACTACGATGAGTGACAGTTTACTTTCTGGCTGTGGTATTATCAGTCCTAGTGTTGCTGGAGAAGCTCTTGCATTAGATACTATGGATATGGAACAAAAACGAGGTATTACCATTAATTCTACTAATATTACTCTCTATCACGAACAAGATGGAACTCCTTATGTCTTTAACATGATAGATACTCCTGGACATGTTGATTTTAATACACGAGTATCACGAAGTCTTCGTGCAATTGATGGAGCTATTGTTGTTTCTGACGCTGTAGAAGGTGTAATGACTCAAACTGAAACAGTTACAAGACAGGCATTGGAAGAACGAGTTCGACCTGTTCTTTATATTAATAAAATCGACAGATTGGTTAAAGAACTAAGATTAACTCCTGACAAAATGCAAGAACATCTTATGGGTGTAATAAGTGAATTTAATAGCTTAATTGATTTATACGCAGAACCTGAGCTTAAGGATAAATGGAAAGTAAGTATTCAAGATAATAGTATTGCATTTGGATCTGCAAAGGATCGATGGGCTTTTAGTGCAGCTACATCTAAAACAACAGGAGTAAATTTCAAATCTATTTTTGACGCTTATAATAATGACAAAGTAGACGAACTTGTTGCACAATCACCATTACACGAAGCTATTCTTGGAATGGTAATTCAACATCACCCTGCTCCTCACGTAGCTCAAAAATATCGTATTCCAAAAATCTGGAAAGGTGATTTAGATAGCGAAATTGGAAAAGCGCTAATTAATTGTGATGAAAATGGTCCTGCGGTTATGATGATTGTTAACATCAATATTGATCCTCATGCTGGCAGTGTTGCTACTGGAAGATTATTCTCTGGAACATTAAAGGACGGAGATACAGTAGAACTTTTAGGCGCTAAACGAAATGGAAGAATTCAGTCTGTAAATATGTTCATGGGTAATCAACGTGAATTGGTTGGTAAATTTACCGCAGGTAATATTCCTGCATTGTTGGGTCTAGAACATGCTCGTGCAGGAGAAACTCTCAGTTCTACAAAAGGCTTTGCACAATTTGAATCGATTGCATATGTATCTGAGCCTGTTGTCACTATCGCTGTTGAATCTAAACATCCTAAGGAATTACCAAAATTGGTTGAAGCTTTACGAAAACTCAATATTGAAGATCCAAGTCTTATTGTAAAGATTAATGAAGAAAGTGGCGAAATGCTAATTGCAGGAATGGGAGTACTTCATCTTGATGTAGCTACTAACTTGTTAAAAGAACAAGAGATTGAAATCATTACTTCTCCCCCACTGATTAATTATCGTGAAACAATTTCTGGTAATGCCGGCCCTATAATGGCTAAATCACCCAATCGTCATAATAAATTATTTTTACGTGTAGAACCGTTATCCGAGCCGATAATCGAATTAATTCGTGCAGGAAAAATTAATGATAACACTGATAAAAAAGAACTGCAGGAGATATTAATGAAAGAAGGATGGGAACGTGACGAAGCAAAACGTGTTGTTACTATTGATTCTGGCGGAAATATGTTTGTAGATGCTACCAAAGGTGTCCAATACGTCCAAGAATCAATGGATTCTATTCGTGCAGGATTTTATGATGTAATGAGCAATGGACCTATTGCATATGAGAATGTTCGTGGTGTAAAAGCTACATTCCATCATTATGTACCTCATGAAGATGTAGCACATCGTAGTTATGCACAATTAATGCCTGCTACACGTCGTGCTTTACTTGGTTCTATATTGTCTGCAACTCCTACTCTGCTTGAACCTATTCAAGCGATTGAAATAAAAGCTCCTTCAGATTTAATTGGTGAAATCGCTGGCGTCATTTCTTCAAAACGTGGAAAAGTAGGTGAAATTACTCAAAAGGCCCATTTATCTGTTATACATGGTGAAGTTCCTGCTGCAGAAACCTTTGATCTATCTGAAAAAATGCGTGGCGCTACTGCTGGAAAAGCAATATGGTCTACACACTTTAAAGAATGGTCTCAAGTTCCTAATTCTATGTTATCTGAAGTAATTACTGATATAAGAAAAAGACGTGGACTTTCTGATTCTCCTCCTCCTGCTTCAGATTTCATCGACAAGGATTAATTCTTCTTTGCTTTTAGATTATTTGTGACTAGTTCTTCTTCTATTGAATTCTCTCATTATCAATTTGAAGACTTGTCTCTAAATGATCTATATAATGTCTTAAAACTTCGAAGTATGGTCTTTAATCATCAACAACGCCTGATTGAGATTTCTGATGGGAAATGTATTGAAATCGACGACAAAGATTCTAATTGCATTCATATAATTGGAAAACTTCCGAATCAACAAATTGTGGCAACTGCACGATTATTTGATAAGCAATCTCCACTGAAATGGGGTAGATTTGCTGTTGATCCAAACCATCAGAAAACTGGTTTTGGAACTCAACTTCTTGATTATTTAGATTCTATTATTGACTCTAAACCGATTGAAATGAATGCACAATCTTATCTTGTTGATTGGTATTCTAAATTTGGTTGGTCTATTTCCGGTTCTGAATTTCTTGAATGCGGTATTAAACATGTACGTATGATAAAAAACATGTAAACTAATTGATTTGTAATGCCTTCTCAAATTCATTATGAATTTTTTCTGGATTTATATTTAATTTATTTATTATTATATCACTGAATATTTCTAATGCTCGTTTTTCTTCAAGTGCCCCTACTATTATTGATACTCCACTTGTAACAATACTTACTGTTATTTTCTCATTATAATTTAATGTAGTTCCTAATTCTCCTTTTCTAATTATCTTTATTTTATTCTCTTCTAAAATTTTATTTAATTTATCTAAATTAATTTCTAGATTTTCTTTTGGACTGATAATATGAACTGATTTTCCTTCTCTTCCACAAATATCTTCAATTAATTTTCTTTTAGATTTTTTTATTGTTAAATCTGCATCAGGACCACAAACATTACATCTGGATTGTTTTATTATTCTAATTTTATCATAATCTAGATTTGATATATCTGCTAAAAATAATTTATTTGCTAAATTTGGTTCCTTACCAATTATTATTCTTACTGCTTCAGATACCTGAACACTTGATATGGTTGATAATATTGAAGGATGAACTCCTTCAGTTCCACATTTTGGCATTTCATCATCTTTTAATGCAGGTTGAAAACATTCTAAACAAGGTGTTTTACCAGGGATTATTGAAGTAGCTGACCCTGTAGTAACTATTGCCGAACCAAAAATATAGGGTATATTTGATCTGATACAGGCTCTATTAATTGAATATCTTGCAGATACAGAATCTAATCCATCAATCACTACGTCTGAATTTTTAATTGCTTCATCAACTGTGTCATCATTTATTGATAATGTTAGAGGTTCAATGTTGACTTGAGGATTTATTCTTCTTAATCTATCATGTGCAGCTTCAGCTTTTGATAGCCCTACGTCTTCATCTCCGTACAGTACTTGCCTATGTAAATTCGATATTTCTACAACATCTCTATCTACAATTCTTACTGTTCCAATACCCATCGCTACTAATTGTTGAGTTATTGGAGATCCTAATCCTCCAACTCCTATTACTGTTACTCTGGCATTTTTTAATTTTTGTTGACCTTCAAAACCTATTTCATCCATTACTATTTGTCTTGAATATCTTTCAATCTCTGCATCTGATAATTCCATTAATCTATCCACCACTCACTGCTGGTAAAAATAAAATTTCATCCTTGTCTTTTAATTTTGTCTGAAGATCTTCAAGGAATTTAATATTCTCATCATTCACATATACATTAATTATCGGTTTTAGTTTCCCATCATTATCAATTACTTTGTTCTTGAACCCTTCTCCATATTTCTTTGACAATTCGTTTATAACTTCAATTACTGTATTGCCATCTATATCTAATTCTCTTTCGCCATTTGTTGATGACGACATTACTGTGGGAATCAAAACCTTTACTTCTGGCATATTTATCTACCTATTATATCCTGTAATACTTCTCTCTTCGGTTCAACAACTTTCAATTCTGGTTGATGGATAAACGCTGCTTCTGGAGCCTTTAATCCATTTCCTGTTACATAACACACTATTTTCTCATTTGCATCGATTTTACCATCATTTACTAGTTTTAGTAATACAGCTATCGAAACGGCTCCTCCAGGTTCAGCAAATATTCCTTCTGTACTAGCTAGTAACCTTATGGCTTCTCTTATCTCTTCATCATTGGCATTTTCTCCATATCCTCCTGAATTATTCACAGTTTCTACTGCAAATATGCCGTCTCCAGGCTCTCCTATTGCTAGACTCTTTGCTAGGGTATTTGGTTTCTTTACAGGATGTATTGAATTTGATTTATTCTTTATTGCATCTACTATTGGGGAACATCCTTTTGGCTGGGCACTGGTTATTCTTGTTTTATTATTTTTAATCAAGTTGATTCTATCAAATTCTTTTAATCCTCTTTCTATTGCACACAACATCGCTCCACTTCCTGTAGGTACAATTACATGATCTGGCGCATTCCAATCTAATTGTTCACATACTTCAAATGCCAGTGTTTTTGACCCTTCTACATAATAAGTTCTTAAATTAATATTTACTATTCCAATATTGTATTTGTCTCCTGCATAAGACGCCAATCTATTCGCATCATCATATGTTCCATTTACCGGTATTATGTTTGCTCCGTATGTTTGTACTTGAGATATTTTTGCTTGTTCTATGTCATATGGAATGAAAATATAACAAGGTATTCCTGCCCTTGCAGCATGTGCGGCAGTTGCCGAAGCTAAATTTCCTGTTGACGGAGAACCTACTGCTTCTAAACCTAGTTCCAATGATTTTGATACTGCTACTCCTGCAGGCCTATCTTTAAATGAAAATGAAGGGTTGACCGTATCATTTTTAATATATAGGTTATTTAATCCTAATTTCTTTGCTAGCTTGTCTGCCTTATGCAATGGTGTATATCCTGCCCCAATATCCACTATATTATTTTTATTCTTTAATGGGAGTAATTCAAAATATCTCCACAGATTTTTTTCCCTATTTTTTATGATATCTTTTGTTAATTTAATCTTATCAAAATCATATATTACATCCAATGGGTTGAAACATTCATCACAAACATATTTCAAATCTGCCCTAAATTCGGTAGAACATTTTCTACACAATAGATATTTTATTACCATTTACTCATAATTGATACATTCATAAATAAATATTTTCTTGAAGAAATTATTCATATCTGAATACTACTCTATTTCTTTTAAAATTTCATTTAATAATTCTCTATTGAGATCTAATTCAATAATTTTTTCTGACGATTGTAAAAATTCATTAAATGCTTCTTTTGACATACGATCTCTATATAATGATAGTTGAATAATTAACTCTAATTTATCGATCTCATGAACTAGTTGTGACTCTTTTGTTTTGTTCATTTTAAATTCATTCCAAATCTCTGTGTAATCTATTTGCATTTTATCAGGAAGGCTTCCTAAAATACTTCTTATTGCTTCTTCTTCATCCATGTCTTTGTTTGCATTCTCACCTGGAACTAAATCCCCAATAATTCCTTCCGGTAAATCATGAATTAACATCATTTTCATAACTTTTTCAGTATTTAGTCCTACTAAATCTGATATAATCATTGCAATTGAAGTAGCCGCATAACTATGTTCTGCTACTGATTCTACTTCTTTAACTTTTGATTTAATTATCCATCCTTTTCTTTTTACAGTTTTTAGATTTTCTATATGTAGAAAAAATTTTATTAAATTTTTGATATTCAATTAAACCACTTGTCCAAAGTTTCTGATGGCTTTTCTTCTACTTTATCTAATTTTTTTATAGTATTTGATATCCTTTCTTTCGAAAAATCATTATCATCACATAAATAAGAAATTAGTTCTTCTTTTTGTAATTCCTTCTTTTCAATTATTTCTGGTTTAATAACATCTGGATTAAGAAACATATTTCTTACTTGATCAATGTCAATTAATTCTAATTCTTTCTCAATTTTTGGAATATCTTCTATTCTTTTGTATTTTTTTATATTTTTGATGGCCGTCTTTGGACCTATTCTTGTAAATCCATTTGGATTATAATCCGTTCCTATTAATATAGCAATATCTACTAATTGTTCTCTATTTATCTCATTAACTCGAAGGAATTCCTTTAATTCAATTATTTCTGGTTCAACATCAATGAATCTATTTGTCCTTGGTATTCTTCTCTTTCCTGAAACGGTTAGATTTCTACATAGTCTTTTTGCTCCAAATAATAAAGAATCATAGTCCTGACTAACTGCATAATTCACTAAATCTAATTCATTCATATACGCTACTGTAGCTTCTCCTTCTGCTGGAGCCTGAATACATTGTATTCCCATTAATTCAAGAATTTTTTTCACATCATTTATTATATCTTCATTAATTTTTATCATTGAATGCGCATATCTTCTTGCTTGTTCTTGATCTCCTTCTTCCATAGCTTTCTGATATTTTTCTTGATTCTTTTCTCTGATTTCTTTTCTTTTCTTGATTAACGTTGATTTTAATTGTGGAGGTTTTCCATCTAAAACATATATTGGTCTGATATTATTATTTAGTAGATTTATGTTTCTATAAAATAATCCAGTTATATGACTGGTAATCTTACCCTTACTATTCATTAGTGGTTCTCCTGTTGGACCTCTAATCGTTGTCAAAAATTGATAAATTATGTTATATCCGTCAATTGCAATACTGTTTCCTGATAAGTTCTCAAAAGATGTTTTTCTTGGGCTTGCAAGATCCTTTAATTTAACTCCCATTTGAGTTTAATTATCGCAAATGTTTATTATTAGTTTTTTGATGTGATATTATATGGTTGCTGAAAACGATCAAAACTTATCCTTGGAATCGAAATTAGGACTCTTATCATTTGATTGGGATTCATCAGAATTTATTAAAGTAAATACAGAGATTTGTAAATCCTGTGAAAAGAAACCTTGTCTTTATGTTTGCCCCTCTGAGGTTTATACTCTCAATGAAGAAGAATTAGTCTATAATATTGAAGGCTGTATTGAAATGGGTCTTTGTACTATTGCATGTGATCAACTTGGTAAAGGCGCTATTGAATGGAATCATCCACAGGGTGGTAAAGGCGTTAGCTATAAACTGGGTTAGATTTTTATCTATTATTCATTTTTGAAGTGAATAATTTTGGAGTAAAAACGTTATTACGTTATGTTGTTATATGTATAATGAAGTGGGAAAGTAAGATATGTTAGATGATTCTGTTGACTTAGAAAATAATATTCCTGAATCTGAAGAAACTACTGAATCTGTAGAAATTTCTGATTCCGATATTCCTGAATCTGAAGAAACTACTGAATCTGTAGAAATTTCTGATTCCGATATTCCTGAATCTGATTCTGGTGAATCAGAGTTATCCAAAGAAGAGAATGCTGCTTTAATGGACATTAGTTCTTTACCAGGTGTTGGTCCTGTTACAACTAAAAAGCTTCAAGACGTTGGAATATATACAATCCTTGATATTGCTGTACGAGGTCCTACTGATATTGCAGATGCCACTAATTTTGAAACAGACAAAGCTGTAGAATTATGTAATAAGGCAAGATTGAAACTTGTTGAAATCGGTAAATTTGATAAAGATTTTGTTTCTGCTACTGAAATCTATGATCGAAGACAAAAAATTGAAAGAATATCTACTGGAAGTTCTAATCTCGATGAATTATTGATTGGCGGAGTTGAAACTCAAGCCGTAACTGAGTTTTATGGAGAATATGGCTCTGGAAAAACACAAATCTGTCATACTTTATGCCTTAATGTTCAACTTCCTGTTGAAAACGGAGGACTTAATGGAGGTGCAATTTATATTGATACTGAAAATACATTTAGACCTGAAAGACTTCGTGACATCGCCATAGAACGAGGAATGGATCCTGACGAAGCACTTAGCAAAATAATAGTTGCAAAAGCATTTACTAGCTCTCATCAAGAACTACTTGTTGGAGAATTAGGCAAAGTTATTGAAAGTTCAAATGCAAGACTTGTCATTGTTGATTCTTTAATGGGTCATTATCGTTCAGAATTTTTAGGAAGAGGTACTCTTGCTACTCGACAACATCGATTAAACCGATTTATGCATTTATTGACTCGAACTGCCGAAACACGTAATGTCGCAGTTGTAATGACAAATCAAGTTATGTCTGCTCCA
>JAKUSK010000015.1 GCA_022449325.1 Nitrososphaerales archaeon
TGCTTGAGGTAGGGCCGGTAATGAGATACTTTGAAGAATTAGCTCCTATTGAAAAGAATAAATTAATCTTTGTATCCTATCAAATAGCAGGCACATTAGGAAGAAGAATAATGGATGGTGCAAATCAAGCTAGCATAGTAGACCAGGATGGAAAGATCAAAATAGTTGACATTAAATGTCCTAAAGAAAAAATTGACGGGTTTAGTGGACATTCTGATTATAATCAATTAATTAGATTCGTTGGAAAACTTAGACCTAAATTAAGAAATGTAGTAATTGTTCACGGAGAACGTACAAAAGTAGAGAATTTAGCTAATTCAGTATCCAGAATTTATAGAATAAGATCTCACAGACCAGAAGTACAAGAAGCAATTAAATTAATTTAAGAAATACCACGCCAGATTTTGACGCCAGGAGGAGTAAGTACTACTCGTTCATCGCCAAGTCTTACGATATCACCGCCAATAGATGATACATAACTATATAGTTCTTCAATGGCCTTTTTTAATTCTTTAACATTTTTTTGTGCAATAGGAGTTATTCTCAAGATTACAATCATATTTTGTGATACTTCGTCTTTAATAGCAGATATTTGATCAAGATCTTTCAATGGTATAGCTTTCAGATACATCTGTTGATCTTTTTCAATTGAATTTTTGTCGATTTTTAGAGATGACAATAAAAATAATATGAATCCATCGTTTATTAATTTAGCCGACGAATAGGTTCAAGTCCTTACAGGAATTCCATATATTATCTCCAACAAAATGAAGATTCTGAACAACCATGCCTTTACTCAAATCAAGTAATTCGTCTGAAGAATGAAGAGATTTACCAACAGCGAGATTTTGATTATGTTCTTCCTCAGAAATAACAACTATGGAGTTTAAAGGAAAATCATCGCTTATTTTTTTTATTCCAGGTCTCATTATATTGGCGCCTTTACAAACAAATGGAATAGCTCCTTTGTCGACAATAAGTTTGGGAATAGATGACAATGTATCAGAATCTTGTAAAAATGGAAACAAAGAATCTTCATTACGAACAAGAATAAAATTAGATGAAGAAAGAATTTCAATGTTGTCATTTAATTCAAATGATTTTACTTGTTTTATTTTTGGTAAATTAGGAATTAATGAAATATTATTTAATTCCTCAATGAGTGAATTAATTTCACGCTTTGATAAAAATTTAATTTTCATTATTCTTACCTTTACGATTCATATAATCAAAATATTCAGTTAATGATTTAATTTGCTGAGATTCAATAGATTTTCTAAACCCAGCAACACCAGGGCGTTTCTTTCTCACTTCCTTGATAGAGCTTTCAACAGACATTCCCGAGGTAATGAGTAATGCTGCAAGAACAGTTCCAGTTCTACCAATACCGGCTCTGCAATGAACTACAACAGGTTTGTTATTGGACATGCATTCATTTATGAATGTAACAGATTCTACAAGATTGTCGATAGAAGGTAATGAATGATCTACAATAGGGATATGTTTGTATGTAACAGAATCATTGGAAGTTACTTCGTCGCTCAAAGAACTAGTTGTCAATGTAAGAATTGCAGAGATTCCCTGTTCAAGTAAATAATCCAATTCTGTTTTATAATTAATAAATCCAGAACCGGCAACCTTATTTTCTAAAAGCCATTTAAAATTAGTGGGTTTAGAAAATAGTAATCCATGCAGTTTTCTGTAGATATCTCCAATAAACATGCTATAATCGGGTTATTATACTGAAACTGATTTGCCACAGGCGCAAGATTTTGTTACATTAGGATTATTGATTTTAAAGCCAGAGGATTCAATAGATTCAAGATAATCAATTGTAGAACCGTTGAGATACTTTGCACTGAATGGATCAATAAAGATTTTCAATCCTTCAGTTTCAATAACTATGTCTCCGTCGGTACTCTTTTCTTCTAAAGCCATTCCGTATGTAAGTCCTGCACATCCTCCACCAGCTACGTAAACCCTAAGACCTGGACTAGTCTTTTCTTCAATTTTCGAGAATTCTTTCACCTTATCGACTGCTTTTTGACTAATACTAACTAACTCAGTTTGACTCATAGATTAGAATAGTTAAAGATTCAATATAACCTTTTAGATTGAATTAACAATAAATTGACCGAGTTTTTCAACAGTTTCTTTAGTTGTCTTTATTACAAAACTTGCGTTTGGATTTCCAAAAATAATTGATATTTTCTTTTCATATTCCTCTTTTATGCCAGAACCGGATGGACAAACACCAAGGCTCTTTATTTCAAAATCGTCAGATTGGATAAAATCAACATACGAATTGAATAATTTAGCGTCGTTCCATTCTATATCATTATCATTGCATAATGCAATCCATACTTCAACAATGCTATTGTAAAGAAGTTTTTCAGTTAATTTTTCAAGACTCATAATGATCACAGCATAAACCTATCTGACTGTGATTATCAAGACAAAAATTAGAAATATGATTAGGAGTCATACAACTTCAACCGATCCGTCTTCATTCGCTTTGAAAAATGTATCAATCTTCATAGAAAATATACCGTTAGCAATTATTCCAGGAATGTTAAGCAATAATTGTTCAAGTTTTAATGGATCGTCAATATTTCCAAAGTGAGCGTCAATAACTAAATTGCCATTTTGAGTGAAAAATGGATAACCCTTATTGAGAGTTCGTATTACAGGGTTCCCGCCATGTTGTTTAATCTTCTCTTCAACGAAGAATCTAGAAAATTCGGAAATCTCTAATGGTACAGGCCAAGTAATTACATCGACGTACTTTGATGAATCGGCAACAATAATTGATTTATCTGCAGCGTCAATCATAATTTTTTCACGATAATGTGCGCCGCCGCCTCCTTTTATCATAATATGATTTTTATCAACTTCATCAGCGCCATCTACAACGACATCAATATCTGGAATCAATGTAGGAGGTTCTAATACAATGCCATTTTTTTGTGCAATGATTTCAACCTGCATAGAAGTTGGTATTCCACGTACATCAAGATTTTCATCAGTAATTCTTTTTCCTAATGCATTAACAAATGCTGCAACAGCAGAACCACTGCCAAGTCCAACTAATTGTCCATTACTGATTGTTTGAGCTGCTTGCTCGCCCATTTTTTTTAAAGCTTCTTCCTTACTCATTAAATTCACTTCTTCGGAATTTGGTTTCAGACAATAGTGTATTTATTGTATAAGATGAAATTCTGTTCAAATATGGAATATTTTCTCGATTTACAACAGATTTAAGTTTCTTTTGTTCCTTGAATGACAAAATTGATTTTATTTTGCGTGTATTTTTTATAGGAATTTTGATTTCAGTTTTTTCAATATCAACAATATCTAGATCGTCAAATATTTTATCAATTGATTTTGTACTCATTCTTCCACATCCATTTGTTCCAATCGATTTAATGCTTCTAAGACTTCATCTCTGATTTCGTTTACTTTATCGTCGGCCGATGGAGTGTCTTTTGGTTTCTTAGGAACAGATTTTTTAACGACAGCTTCAGATTCTACTTTTGGTTTATCTTCATCTACTTGTTTTTTGGATTCGTTATTATTTGAAATAGATTGATCGTTGGGAATGTTTGGAGTGACTTTTAATTTTTTAGGTGTAGAAACTGATGAAGGTTTAGTAGTTTCAGGTTTGTTTGGAATATCTTCAACGACAGATGGGACTTCAGGTTTGTTAAACGATTTGACCGAGTCTAGTTTGACAGTCAATTCATTTAATCTGCGTTCCACTTGATTTAATTTTTGTGAGAATAAGTTTGTAAGTTCGTCATGCAAGTTCTCTAATTCACTAGCTTCTAAGATTAGTTCTGAATCTTGGAGATTTTTATCCAATGATTTAATTTGCTCCCTGTAACGTTCAGATAGCATATCGCGTTCTTTTTTAGTAATTCTTCCATCTCCTTCAGCCTGAAATACACGGCCTAATGCGTCAGTATGGAGTTCTTTTTCGAGTTTTAATGTCTTGTAGCGGAGTCGAGCTTGTTCTACTTCAAATTTTTTACCAATCTCTGGCATAGTTTTAACCGATTCAGAGGCTTTAGTATTACCAGGAAATTCAGGCTTGAGGTATTTGCTAATTAAAATAGAGAAAACAGTTCCCGCAACTATACCGCCAAAAAGAGCAATTATGATTTCCAGAGCCGACATTTCAATTTATGACTAGAAAAATCCGGATATAAGCTTTTTCAAGAAGGAAAAATGGGGAAAAATACACAACTATCTTACATGCATCCAATTATATTGGCGAAGTTTTGCAGATCCAGCTTTTCCAAAACCACAAAATGCACATTTTTTATTAGTCATATGATATGCGTGTTTTCCACAACGGCGACAACGAATATGAGATTTACCTCTGCCTTTCTTTCCAGCTGAAGTAGTACCTTTTACCATAATAATCACCTAGGGGGAGGAGATATAAGAATTACGTTATCTCCGCGTACAATAATGGTTCCCAAGTCCTTAGTGGAATCTCCTTCTAATATTTCTTGAGAATCATCAAGAGTGAGATTCATATGTTGATCAAATCCCTGTAAAGAACCTCTAATAGATTTATTGCCTTTGAGTTTAATTAGAACTACTTTACCAAGACTTTCTTCTAAGACTTTAACAGACATATCAACAGACATTGCTAACCACAGAAATATGAGTAGTAGAGTTATTTAAGTCAATTTAAGACATTTTTTAAATTATCAAATAATATAATCAGTATTGAAAATTTATACAAAAAAGGGGGACAAAGGAAAGACAAATCTATTTGGTACAGATAAGCGAATAAGTAAATCTTCAAAGAGAGTAAAATCATATGGAGAAATAGATGAATTAAACTCATTCATAGGGCTGGCAATATCAGGAGATGCGCCCGAAGAATTTAGTCATATAATAAAAGAACTAGATAAGATTCAAATTGATTTATTTGTAATTGGGGCAGAACTAGCCACAATTTCTGACGATAAAAAAATAGTAAAGAGGATAAATATGAAAGATGTAGAAAGACTTGAAAACATCATTGATTCGTGTTCGGAGGAATTGGAGCCATTAGAGAATTTTATTCTGCCAGGAGGATCAAGTGTGGCAGCAATATTTCACATATGCAGAACAATATGCAGACGTGCAGAAAGAAACATCGTAGATTTGAGTGAAGAAGATGAAGTAAATGAAGAAATTATCACTTACTTGAACAGGTTGTCTGATCTGTTTTTTATTTTGGCAAGGTTTTCAAATAAAATTTTAGGTGTAGAAGATGTCAAGTGGGATTAAGACGTCGTTCTAAGATTACAAGGCTAGTAGATTTATTAAATCCAATATTCTCAAGGGATTTTATTTGAGTCGAATTAATTTCTGGAATACAGAATATTTTTTTGTTAAGATTTGAGGAAATGTTATTTTTTATAAATGACAGGTATTCTTTTAGTACGTCTGAAGAAATATCATGGAATAATATTTGATAGTCATTGCCATATCCATAATTGTTTGATGGTTGGACTAGAACAAATGAAGAGTGTGATTTCGGAATAACAATAAATGAATTATCTGAGAGTTCAGACAATGTAGAGTCAGATTGTTGCCACCATCTCCACCACAATGGAATCAATCGATCGTCCATTGGAGACTCTTTAAGCAACGAATAGATTTGTTTCGAGTCTTTTAGAATTGAGAATTCCTCCTGCATGGAATTTGTTGTAATAGTTTCTAGTTCAATAGAGCAATATTGAGAGCGTAGAACTTCAGAAAATCCATGTTTTTCGAAGAGATTACGAGATGCAGTGTTTTTTATCGATGTAACTAGACGGCTATTTACTGCGTTTAGTTTCTTAGATCGTTCAAGATAATCTTTAATCATGAATTGTGCAATTCCTTGTCTTCGGTATTGTTCATGGACTCTTAGTGTTTCCAACCAAGAATCAGAGTCAAGAAGGTAATGATGATATACGCCTAATATTTGATTTTCAGATTCTACGACAATAAAGGAACCTATTTCATTAGATATCCAATTATTCCAGACAGTAGGAAGAAAATCCCTTCCATTCCAAATACTTTTACAAAGTTCAGATATCTGTTCTAGATCTGAAGCGACGCCATTGCGTATATGTAATTTATCAATAACAGACATTAAGAATACTGTAAACTTTAATTTGTTTTATAGATATTCGTTAAGTTTTTCTTCAAAAAGTTCTTGAGTAATCGCGCCAATGATTGAATTCATCACTTGGCCATTCTTGATTATCAAGAAGGTAGGTATAGAACTTATTCCATATTTAGAAGGACTAATTGGATTTTTGTCTACATTAAGTTTAGCAAAAACAATTTTATTCTCGTAAATCAATGATAACTCCTCAATTATTGGATTCATTGCACGACAAGGACCACACCATTCAGCCCAGAAATCAACAACTACGATAGGATTTTCATCAATAATTTGATTGAAGTTTTCATCAGAAATCACTAAAGGAGAAATAGATTGCATATATTAGGGAAGTAAAATTTGTATATAAAATCACCGTTACGATTTTTGACGAATAAGGGATATTTATGAAATTATTTTTATGTGTTCAAGAACATACCAATGTGCCGAGATGGCAGAGTGGTCATCAGTAGAACACAATAATGCGCGGGCCTTGAAAGCCTGTGTCCTCCGGGACTCGTGGGTTCGAATCCCACTCTCGGCGTTTCGATTATTTACTAGAAAGATTAACTTCGATGAATACGTCTTCAGGAACTTTGAGTCTCATGAGCTGTCTCATGGTTCGGTCGTCGGCATCCAGATCAATTAGGCGCCTATGGATACGGAGTTGCCATCTATCAAAAGTGCTAGTGCCGTTGCCAGATGGGGCTTTTCGAGTAGTGATTTTGAGTTTTTTCGTAGGAAGTGGCTGTGGACCTCGTGCTTTGATACCTGTACGGTCGGTAATGTCCTTAATTTCCTTGCAAACTACTTGTAAGTTTGGAAGGTTGCTGCTTGTTAACTTGATTCTTGCGGATTGACCCATATTTCTGAATTATATTGTATGTTCGGGTATTTGAATTTTGCATTTTGGCGTAAAGAACAAATATGGATGAAAAAATCTATAGCTCAATGTTAAAAGCTGTTTTATTTGATTTGGATGGAACGATAATAGATTCCAATAATGCAATATTTGAGACATACACGCAAGTAGCAAAAAGACTAGGAGTGGAGCCTCCAGACATTGAAGTTCTTAGAGGATTACTCGGTCAGCCTTCAAATTTGAATTTACCCATATTATTTGGAGATAATAAAGATGCAAGACCAATTTACAACGAAGTAGTGATAAAAACTCATGAAAATCTACCAACATTGCCACATGTGAAAGAAACATTAGAAAAGATTGAACTGCCAATGGGAATTGTAACATCGAAAAGAAAAGCTAATGCAATTGAAGTATTGGGAGAATTATACGAAAAGTTTGATGTGCTAATAACTCCAGAACAAACAGTAAAACAAAAACCAGATCCAGAACCAATGCATTTAGCTTGTAAGAAGTTATCTGTAAAGCCAGAAGAATGTGTTTACATTGGAGATACAGTAAGAGATTACAAAACTGCAATGAATTCAGGAACTGAGTTTATTGCATTAATCGATAAAGGATCCACGGCAGAACAGTTTAATGAATTAGGTGCAAAAAATCAAGTTACGTCGTTTGATATGATTCCGGACATGATAACAAAATTTTATTAAGAAACTAGTAGTAACATAATGTAATGACTTTTGAAGTAGTCTGTGATAATTGCGGACATATGATATATCAAGGAATGGAATTACGATATGTCAATGATGTGGTTAAATCAAATAGTGGAAAATGCAGAAGTTGCAATAGTGCTTTTTCCAAAAGAGAATTCAAGACAGAAATAAGTAAAAAATAATCAGAGTTTTAGATTAGAAAGTCCTCTAATAAAGATACATTCATCAAAGCCTACTGAAAATGTCTGTTCAATTTCGTCGTCAGGAGAGATTTTCATGGCACTATCACGTATGATTACAATAGGAATCGATTCATCGCATTCTCCCATGAGTAATTGAGCGGCAGAACTCAAATCATCTGCAATAGCCTTCTGAGTAACTCGAATAGAATTACCAAAAAGGTCGACTTTTCCGCGTTCGTCTTCAATCGGTTTTATACCAGCAGTTGCAATAGCAACACCAGTAGTGCCAATTCTAGTAGGCATTAAGCGACTATCGGTGATAATAACTCCAACGTCAATATTGAATAATTTTTTAATTTCATTTTTTAAGGTTATTGCAGAACGAAGAGAATCGTCAGGATATAAAATTGCATAACCGGGCATAATATTCGAGGTATCAATACCGGCATTAGGAACTAAAATACCATCTTTGAAAGTCAAAACAAATCCATCAAAGCCATGAAAGATTCGATCAGATTCTTGTATAATTAATTCAGATAATCGTGAATCAATATTATATTTTTCTGAGATTTCGTTAGCTGAAGGGCTAACGTCAACATCGGAAAGTTTAACATATCGTCCTTCAGATAAAGCAATAAATTTACTAGAGATGCAAATGATATCTCCGTCATGAAGTTTTGTAGAACTATTTTCTAATGACTTGGAGAGTAAATCAATTAGATTAAATTTACTATCTTGTCTTGCAACTTCAATGGGTAATAATTTGATTGGATTCAAGGTTTCGTAACAATTTACTATTTGACTTGAAAAATAACATCTAATTCAACTGATGAGTTCATTGGAAGAGAATTACTTCCAATTGCGATACGAGTATGTTGTCCCAACTCTCCAAATAGTTCTCCAAACAGATCTGATGCTCCATTAATTACCTTAGGGTGGTCAACAAAAGAATCAACACAATTAACATATCCTGAAACTTTAACAATTCTCTTAACATCATCTAGTGAACCAATCTCAGCTTTAACAACAGCCAATGCATTCAATGCGCATATTTTTGCTCTCTCAAATCCTTCTTCCAATGTTATATCTGAACCTATTTTGCCAGTAAGTAGATTTCCATCGATAAACGGAACTTGACCAGAAATGAATACCAAATCATTGATTCTAAGTGACGGAATATATGAGCCTGCAGGTTTGGGAACTCCTGGTAATGTAAGACCAAGTGATTCTAGTTTTTCTTCAATCATGTGAAATGTATGATTTTGAATAATTATAAGTTTTAACATTTGATTAACACCCTAAACATTATATTCAAGCAAAGAAGAATATGTGTGTAATCAAAATTTGGTAGACTTTATTAGTTTAACATTATTAGTTGTTTTAGTTATTTTGTCAGCAATTTCATCTGGAAGTGAGACTGCACTAGTTTCATTAAACAAGATCAAAGTAAAAACATTATATGAACAGAAACGAAAGGGTTCTAAATCACTATTAAAACTAAAGAAAGAGCCAAAAAAATTGATTACGACCATATTAATTTGGAATAATCTTGTGAATATTAGTGCAGCATCTTTAGCAACAAGTATAGCAATAGAAGAATTCGGTTCTACAGGATTAGGAATTGCGACAGGATTCATGACATTAACAATATTAATTTTTGGAGAGATAATTCCAAAATCCTATGCAACAGTAAATAATGAAAGATTTGCATTGATAATAGCGAAACCAATAGAAATCGTCATGGGAATATTTTCTCCAATCACAATACCATTAATGAAATTATCAGACTTTGTGTTAGGGGATTCAAGTAGAAACATTAATCCAACGTTAACAGAAGAAGAGATAAAAACAATTTTAGATGTAGGAGAACAGGAAAAGATTATTGAGACGCATGAAAAGGAATACATCAGAGGAGTTCTAAAATCAGGAGAAATTACTGCAAGAGAAGTAATGGTTCCAAGAAAGAAGATGTTTGTCTTAGATTCAAAGAAGAATGTAAGCCAATCAATTGATAGCATGATAAAGAGTGGATATACAAGAGCGCCATTAATTGATGAATCGAAGGATAATGTTGTAGGAATAGTACATCTGAAGAAGCTATTGAGCGATCAGAAGAAAGGCAAGGGAGAAGAAGGCGTAATACAAATATCAAAAAAGCCGTTATTTGTATCGCAAAGAGAAGTCGTAGGAGACCTATTGAGAGAATTGCAATCTAAAAGGATGCACATGGCAATTGTATTGGACGAATTTGAAGGAGTTGAAGGTTTACTAACTCTGGAGGATCTAGTTGAAGAAATAGTTGGTGAGATTATAGATGAAAGTGAGGACGTATCTGCCACAATAAAACGTTCAGACCACAATACAATAATTGCCTCGGGCGAAACAAAAATAGAAGAAATTGAGAGGCATTTCAAGATTGATTTTGAAAAGAGTGAGAAACATGATTTTTCCAATGTAAACGGAATACTTCACGATTTACTGAAGGATATTCCGAAAAAAGGGGACGAAATACAAACTAACGGTTTATTATTTGTAGTTGACGAAACTGAAAATAATGTTGCAAAAAAAGTAAGTATTACTAAAGTCTAAATATCTACTAGAAGAGATATATCCATCCAAATATAATTAGTATTGAAAAATGGACCTTTTTCAAATTTTCATAGAGAATTTAGCAGAGTTAGGATATTTAGGGGCTTTATTTGCCGGTTTTCTTGGATCTAGTACACTATTCTTTTCTATTTTTCCTTCGTTCGTAGTAATTCCAATAATCGGTTCGCAATTAAATCCGGTAATAGTAGGAATCATGGCAGGTCTGGGGGCAGGAGTTGGACAATTTCTTCATTACTATGTGGGCGTAGGAGGAAGAAAACTTGTTGGAAAAAAAAGCATCACCATAGGAAGATTCAAAGTGCCGCAATTGTATTCAAAAAGAATTGCGTCAATTGATTGGGAAAGTAGAATAAAGAAATACGGAGTAGCAGTCATTTTCATTTTTGCAGCAACACCATTAACACCAGATGACATTCTCTGGATTCCTTTGGGAATTATGGGATATCCAAAATTAAGAGCGTTGATTGCTGCAATATTAGGAAAGATCACATTAAATTTGTTATATGCATATACAGGATTCTTTGGATTAGAATTCCTAATGTAAGTGAATGCCGGGAGTGGGTCTTCCGAATGAATTTCGAACCCACGACCTCCAGATTATGAGTAACGCCCTTATGTTTTGGAGGCTGGCGCTCTAACCAGGCTGAGCTTTCGAGTAAACAAACCCCGGCGACCTGTGCCCCGGCATACAATACAAAAAAATTTCTGTGCCTAATAAGTCAATATTTAATTGATAAATCAAAGAAAATACGCACTATGAGTAATTCGATTTATATCTAAGAGATACTCTACATGTTTATGGCAAATAACACAGGTAGTATACCTCAAAACTATATTATCATTGGAATAATTGTCGTAGCAGTATTAGGCGGAGCTTTTTACTTCACACAGATGTCAAATGGCGGAGATTGTGTAGTAAAACTCGGACACATACTACCAACAAGTGGTCCACTTGCAGCATATGCAGGAGGTTTCCAAGCAGGAGTGCAAGCTGCTGTTAACGAAGCAAACGACCAGGGTGGTATTGACGGCTGTACTGTTGAACTGATAGAAGAAGACTCAGCTACAGATCCAGCTGCATCAGCAGCAGCGGCAAAGAAATTGGTTGAAGTTGATCAAGTTCATGCAATAGTCGGTGTATATGCAAGTTCATCAACACTAGCAGCAGCACCAATTGTTGAAGATGGAAAAACCATCATGATCTCACCAGCTTCTACATCACCTGACGTAACAAACGCAGGCGATTTCATTTTCAGAACTGCACCAAGTGACGCACTACAAGGCGTTGCAATGGCAGATCTAGCTTGGTCACAAGGACACAAAACTGCAGCAGTAATCTTTGTAAATAATCAATATGGACAAGGATTAGCTGATGTATTCCAAGAATCATTCATAGCAAACGGCGGAACAATAACAATTGCAGTAGCATATGAACTAGAAATGGCAACATATCGTACTGAATTATCACAGATACAAGCTACGAATCCAGACATCATAATCGATGTCTCGTATGCAGATGACGGACAAATCATATTCAGAGAAGCAGCAGAACTAGGAATTACAGCGCAATGGCTTGGCGGTGACGGAATAGCAGATGATGCTATATTCGGAGCACCAGGAATTGCCGAAGCAACAGAAGGAATGATAGGAACACGTCCAGCTTCTCCTGAATCACCAGGAAAAGCAGCTTTCTTAGATCTATTAGCAGCTAATGGATTCGAAGAAGGAATATACTCAGCGGAAGCATATGACGCTGCCAAATTAGCCCTATTGGCAATTGACGAGGCAGGTGCAGATGCAACCAAAGAAGCTATCAGAGATGCATTAATCAGCGTAGCAAACGGCTATGTTGGAGCATCAGGCGACAAAACATTCGATAATAACGGAGATGTAGGAGGAACCTACAGTATCTGGAGAATCGTAAGCGGAGCATTTGTCGATATCGGAAGCTGGGACCCTTCGGGCGTCAGTCTTTCTTAGTATCGTCAAACTCCTCTTTTTTTTTATTTACTGCCCAAGAACATACGGCCCAATTCTTTATTATTAATAACCTCAGAGGCTTTGCCATCGAAGAAATTCTTTCCCATTGCCAATACATAACATCGATCAGAAATTGCAAGTGATTTCTTTGCATTTTGTTCTACCAGGAGAATGGAAGTTCCAGAATCCTTAATCTGAATAAGTTTTTGCATAATTTCGCTAACTAGATTAGGAGCCAAGCTGGCAGTTGGTTCGTCCAACAACAATAATTTTGGATCACCGATCAATGCTCTTGCTATTGCAAGCATTTGTCTTTCGCCGCCACTTAGATTGCCCGACTTTATTGATTTTTTATCTTTGAGTTGGGGAAAGAGAGAATAGATTTTATCCAATTCGTTTTCAATGTCTTTAATTTTAGAAGTATAGAAACCGATGTCAAGATTCTCAGAGATTGTGAGGTTAGAAAAAATGTTTTCTACTTGTGGCACATAAGAAATTCCTTTTTCAAAGATTCGGAACGGTTTCATTCCAGTTATTGATTCATTTAGAAATTCTATTTTACCCTGTTGTGGTTTGACAATTCCGAATATACTTTTCAACAATGTACTTTTACCCGAGCCATTGGGACCGATAATATTTACAATCTCATTAGTTTGAACACTAAGATCAATATCCTCAATGATTATTGTGCCATCATAACCTGAATGCAATCCAGAGACTTTGAACATACTAATCTTCCAACCCCAAGTAGATGTTCAAGACCTTTTCGTCTTCGAAGACTTTTGAAGGATCGCCGTCAGCAATGATTTTTCCACGATTCATCACGCCGATGTATTCGCAGTAATCACGAACGATGTCTATGTTGTGTTCTACAATCAAGAAGGTCTTATCGTATTTGTCGCGCATATCGATAATCTTCTCGAATATCTTGTTTGCCAAGGTGGGATTCACGCCTGCAATAGGCTCGTCAAGAAGGATTATGTCAGGGTCGGCCATCAGAATTCGGGCAAGTTCAAGCAGTTTTTTCTGTCCTCCAGAAAGACCTGCAGAATATTCATTGGTGAGATGCGACAAATCAAGGAGTTCCAATATTTCCTTTGCTCTTTCATGGTTCTCGGTCTCTTGTTTGATTACTTCTTTTTTACGGAAAAGCAGCGGGAGAATATTCTCGCCAAGTTGATCCCTAGCGCTCAATAAAACATTTTCCAGAACGGTCATCTTGGAGAAAGGCTTGGGTATTTGGAATGAACGGATTATGCCGTGGTTGGCAATTTTATCAGGAGACAGATTGGTTATATCGATGTCATTAAATTTTATAGAACCTTCGTCTACAGGGATGAATCCAGTGATGCTGTTGAATAACGTAGTCTTTCCAGAGCCATTAGGTCCAACCAGTCCAGTAATTGATTTCCTTTTCACAGAGAAATCAACTCCATCTAGTGCAACTATTCCTCCAAAGGATTTACGAATATTATTTATCTTCAGCTGTTCCATTTTCTTCCAACCTCGTAGAGATAGATTTAGTTTTTTCTTCAGGAATAATTCCTTCAGGCCGATACATCATAAACAATATCAAAATAAAACCGATGACAATGATCCTAAAGTTTAGCGGATCGATTGGCAGATTGACGTAATCCTTGACAATTGACATTCCTCTTTCAAAAGTTTGTACAATAAGAGCTCCAAGAATCGAGCCCTTGATATTTGCAATGCCTCCAATAATCATCATCGTCCAGATAGTGAATGTAAGGACTGGGAAGAACATGTCAGGAGAGATGAATCTAAGATGGTATGAAAATAAATGTCCTGCAATTCCAGCCATGGAGGATCCGATAATCAACGATTTTGTTTTGAATTTGAAAATGTCTTTTCCAAGAGACTTTGATGCAACTTCGTCTTCACGGATAGATTTGAGAACTCGTCCGAATGGGGAGTTGACTATTTGTGTAGCTATAAGATAGCATGCAAACAGGAATACGAAAACTACAGGTGTGTAGAATAGAAGATAGTTTTCTGTAGGTATAATATCGGCCAACGGTCTAGGTATGCCAGGAAGGCCTCTAGTGCCATTCGTAAGCCAAGCTTCGCTGATGAAGAACAATCTCAGGATCTCTCCAGCAGATACCGTGACTATTGCAAAATAATCTTCCCGAAGCCTGAGCGTGGGCAAGGAGATAAGGAATCCAGCAAGGGCAGACATGAAGATTGCAGCCACCAAAGTGACTAGGAAATTGTATCCGCTCAATGCCAGCAAGGCAGACGTGTATGCGCCCACTCCGAAGAAGGCAACCTTTCCGTAATTCATCAATCGAGTGAACCCAGCTTCAATATTCAGGCTGATTGCTAGAATGCCAAATACTCCTGCATAGATCAGAGCATCGAGTATGAAGTTTATCAACTAACCACCCTTCCGATCACTGGCTGTACTGAAGAGACCTTGGGGCCTGAAGATAAGCATGAGGATCAATATGGAGAAAGCGATTGCAGGTCTGTAGCTTGTGGGCAGATCTAA
>JAKUSK010000016.1 GCA_022449325.1 Nitrososphaerales archaeon
AATTTTTTCCTACGCCAAACATTCTGCTATACCAGAAAACGCAATCCTTTCCCTGATTCTTACCACATTGTTTAGTCTAGCTCTGCTCTCCACGTCATTTGCACTCAGTTCCTTTTTCAAACGAAGCAATATGTCGAATATTGCATTCATCTTTCTATGGTTCTTGGTAGTGGGGTTGCTGGAATACTTCTTGGTTATCTCTGAAATCAAACCCTGGTGGTCATTGACATATGCCGCAGGGGTTGTCGTATATATCTTCGAAATTCCCTATCCTAAGGACTCGATGATTGATATTCCATCAATACTTGTTCCAGGACAATCACAAACAATAGTCAATTTCATTCCCGAGGTCAATCTAAGTGTGGGAGTATTCTTGATCTATATGATAGTCGGATTATTGGTGTCAGTCTTGTTCTATAAACGCAAGCAGCTAACCTAATTACGACACTCTGACTATTCCTGTCATTCCGTGGAACTTGATCATACACGAATAGAAATAAGTTCCTGGAGTGTCAAAAGTAACGCTGTAAGTCTCTCCTGGCAGCAAAGTCTCATGGAAATATACCCCGCCATCAGACGTAACATTTGCACTAGATACTGTATGGACTTCTGAATCAATGTTTGTCCAGGTTACTGTGTCCCCTAACTGTATGTTCAACATAGCAGGTGTGTATACAGACTTGCTTACTGCATCAACATGAAATTCCTCAGGTGGTCTTCTTTCTTCCTCAACAATTTCTTTTTCCTCTGACTCACTCTCAGAATTTTGCTGAGGCAGAAAATTTGAATCTGGTAAACCTAATACAATAACCCCCAATCCTATCACTACTGCAACGATTATTACAATAATTCTACGATCTTTTGAAAAACTCAATACACTATTGTCAGAAATTGATAATTATTATATTATCTCAAATCTCAATAATTCCATACAAAAAGTGTTAATCCATGAATAGTACATTTAGAATAGCCATATTTGCAACTGCCTTCGTAGTAATTCTTTCTTCATCTGCATTCATTTATCCATCAATTACTAGACCTGACGTAAGTCTAATTGTTTCTGTTGACGCCGAATTAAATGGAATTGCCGACGAATACAACAAAGAATATCGTCCTATTCAAAGCGACGAACAGGGTATCATGGAAGAAGTTTTCGCTTTACGCATTGCAAACCTCGGCAAAGTCGATGTTAACGATGTAGTGATTAATCTTAATTTCGAACCAGTTAATGCTTGGTATTCTCTTGTATCCGTTGAACAAACATTTGGACCATCTACAACTATTTCCGACGACCAGGTTATCGTAAATAAATTATCGGTAGACGAAACTGTTACAATAAAATACACAATATCCATGAATGCTAGTGCAATAGGATCTAATAACTTGCTTCAAAGAAAATCCCAAATCTACTTTACAGTCACTGCAGAAGAAAATCTCCGTATTTCTGACAATTTATTTAATGTTAGGTTACCTCCTTCGTAAATTTTCTCCAGTAAATTATATCTGTTTATATTATACTTCATAATAATCTCACTTTGTGAGCAACGACAAGATCAATAAAAAACGCGAGAAAGATCAAAGAAGACAAGAACGTAAAAAACAAAAGAAGCGATCCAAACAAATTCAACTTGTTAGAACTTACTCTATTTACGTCATTGCTATTGTTTTAATTGGTTACGGATTATTCTCAGTTGTATCTGGACCCCAAATTGGTCCAATGGGTTCAACACATGAACATCTTGACATTCTTGTTTACATTAACGGCGAAGCCTTGGACCTAAATCAATCACGTTATGCAATGAAAAGTGGTTATGGACATATACATGGAGGAGAAGGTGACATAATGCATCTTCACGCAATTAACATACCTCTTAATTGGTTCATGGAATCACTTGATCTAGCCATTACAGAGGACTCGATCAATGTTCACGGTATTGAATATTCATCTAATGACGACGATGTATTCCTAATATTCGTAAATGGCGAAAACATTATCGACACTGAATATATGTTGATGGACGAAGATAAAATTCTCATATATTACGGATCTGCTTCCGACGACGATATAGCTAATGCTTTAAGTCTAGTTCCTGATCGTGCAGAAGAAGTTAACGCATCACCAAATAAGGGCGAACAAGTCTAACTTACATCTTTTTTATTTCTTCTTCGAACTCTGAGAAGAATGTAGATATCTTTGGTACATCAAATTCACTCAAGATTGAATCTTTAGATTCTTTTGACAATAAGAATTCAAAACACGTTTTTATGAATTCTTCAGGTGTTTTACCATTTGCCAATTTTTGATGATAATCATGACTCATTCTTACTCTATGTTCTGTCTGACCTGACTCGTCTCTTACTTTTACTTGAAAAATCGCTCCACCACTGGATGATGAAAGCGTTTCTACAATAATTTCTGCCATTTTAATCACTAATAGTGAAAATTCTCCAAATTTAAGAATTGTGAATTTCCTATTTTCCTTGGAATTTAGGCTGCCTTTTTTCCGTGAAACCCTTTATTCCTTCTTGAATATCCTCAGTTTTCACCAATTCTTTCATTGCTTCTACTTCTAAACCGAGTCCCTCTTCAAGAGTACTTTCATCGTTTCCTGCGTTGATTATTTCTTTTGCCGCTTTTATCGCCAATGGAGCTGCTCTTGATGCAATCTGTCTTACTATATCGGAAGCAGCACGTAATTCTTCACCGTCTGGAACTACTTTGTTTACCATACCTATTCTGTATGCTTCTTGCGCTGTAACAAATTGACCTGTAAAAATAAGTTCTTTAGCTTTTGATACACCGACTAATCTACTCAATCTTTGTGTTCCACCCCATGCAGGTATTAACCCTAGATTAACTTCTGGTTGCGAAAATCTTGCTCTGTCTGACGAAATTCTAATGTCACATGAAAGCGCCAATTCATTTCCACCTCCATATGCTGCACCGTTTATTGCAGCAACAACTGGTTTACCAACACCAGATAATTTCTTGAAAACCTTTTGTCCTAATTCAATCACTGCTAATACATCATTTGGATCAGTTAATTGCGCGAATGATTTTATGTCTGCACCTGCGCAAAATGCATTGTTTCCTCCTCCAGTTAATACTATTCCGACAATTTCTTTATTGTCAGATACATCGTCAATTACTTTATCCAATTGTTCTAAAACTGAAGAATTAAGAGCATTTACTGGTGGATTGTCAACTGTGACTATTCCAATACCGTCTTCAATCCTTACTTTAACTAATTCATTTTCTGACATCTAATCACCTGTAATCGTAGAATCCTCTCTTAGTTTTCTTACCATAACGTCCAGCATGATAAAGCTTTCTTATAGTTTGTGAAGGTTGGCGCATAGTATTTCCACCTATCATCTTTCTTACTTCTTCTTCTACATGGTAAATCACATCTATTCCAACTAAATCTGATAGTTCAAACGGACCCATTGGCATACCTGCTCCAGCTTTCATTGCCAAGTCTATATCTCTCATAGAAGCTACTCCTTCATCATAACAAGAGTATGCCTCATTCATCATTGCAAACAGAATCCTATTAACAAGGAATCCAGGAACTTCTTTCACTCTTATCGGTTGCATTGGATATCTGTGGTTTCTTATTGAGGACATAAAGTCAATCATATCATTTACTGTCTCTTCACTTGTCTCCATGCCAGGTATTACTTCTACTAGTGGCAATGTAACAGGAGGGTTGAAAAAATGAACACCAACCACTCTTTCTGGTCTATTAGTTACTGACGCAATCTCTGTGACAGACAACGACGAAGTATTTGTAGCCAATATCGCATGTGAAGGAGTATTCTTATCCAGTTCAGCAAAGACTTGTTTCTTTAAATCTACGGTTTCTAATACTGCCTCAATTACAAGATCTACATCATTGAATTCTTTGTAATCGGTTGTCGTTTGTATCTTGTCCATTGCTTCTTTTTTCATATCTTCATTAAATTTTGGTTTCAACGTTTCTTTTATCTTATTTTTTTGTTCGTCAGTTAATTGTATCTGATTTGTTTTTTCAATTCTTTCTATTTCTTTATCTGCACGTGTAACATTAAATTCCAATAAACTATCCAAGTTATTCTCTACATTTTCACGTGCTTTTTTCAAATACTCTTCAGAAATATCTTTTATGATTACTTCTTTGCCATTGATGGCCATTATATCTGCGATTTGGCTACCCATTGCTCCTCCGCCTACTACGCCCACACGTTTTACAAATAATACCATTATAATCAACTCGTATTGTATTCGATTTAACTCTTATTCAGATATCTTCTCAAAAACCATTCCAGGTTTGTATGACTTTACAAGTTTTACCTTCTGACCTATTTTTAATTCTTCTTTTGAAGATATGAATGGTATCCATCCTGTAATTCTTATTTTCTTATCAAGTTCCACAATTACCCAAGCATATGGAACTTCGTTTACAAAAGGATCTGGCGCAACAGTTTGAATCGTATAAGTTACTATTTTACCAACATTGTTTATTTCTTTAATTTCTAATTTACTGCTTCCACAATTTCCACATAATGCTTGTACAGAAACTCCAGATTCATTACAATCAATACAATTATATGATTTGATTATACCATCTCTAGTTGCATCAATTATATCATTTACAAAAAGAGCTTCATCAGTCATACTATTCACTCTCAAAAATATGCACTGCACAACTTCCACCAGTTGCACCTACATTATGTGTTAATCCAATTCTTGCATCATCTACTTGACGTTTACCTGCTTTACCAGTTAACTGTTCGAATACTTCAACAATTTGTCCTACTCCAGTTGCCCCCACGGGATGACCCTTTGACTTTAAACCGCCAGAAGGATTGACAGGAATCTCACCCTTTAACGTAGTTCTTCCTTCAACGACGGCTTTTGCTGCTTCCCCTTTATCAAATATTCCTAAATCTTCCATTGCAATTATCTCTGCAATCGTAAAACAATCATGTACTTCTGCGAAATCAAGATTTTTTACACTGATGTCTGCTTGTCTTAATGCCTCTCTAGACGCTCTAATTGTAGATTCTAGACTCGACATGTTCTTCCTGGTATGCAATGAACCAGATCCACCAGATCTGCCAGAACCTTTTATTGAAATCTTTTTTTCTAATCCATTTTTATTCATAAATTCTTCACTTGCAATAATTGCAGCAGCTGCACCATCAGAAAACGGACAAGCATCAAATAATTTCAACGGATCAGCTACTATTGGAGACTTTAACACATCATCAACTGTAATTTTCTTCTGAATATGCGCCTTCTCATTAAATATTCCATTATTGTGATTTTTTACCGCAACTGCAGCTAATTCTTCTTCTGTCGTGCCATATTCATGCATATGAGCTCTGGCCATTGCAGCATAAAGTCCTGGAAAAGACGCACCTGAACAGCCTTCAAATAAATAATCACCTCCATATGAGAAATATGTCGTAGCAGTCAAAGTGTCCAAGTGACTTACTTTTTCTGTTCCCGTGATTAACATGACATCATAGAAACCAGAAGCAACATTGACATATGCTTCTCTAAATGCTGAACCTCCACTGCAACATGCTGCTTCTATTGTGGATGACGGAGCATGAGGAATTCCCAAACTACTCATTAACAAAGGACCTAAATGCCCCTGTTTTTCTGCCATACCGAATGCGTTTGCAACAAATGCTGCTTGAATGTCTTGCGGTTTTATTCCAGCGTTTTCTATTGCATTCTTTGATGCTAACATAGACAAATCTCTAGCAGTTAATTTTGATTTTCCGTATGTTGTTCCTGCCGCACCAAGCAGAAATACTTTATTCATAATAACTACCCGGTTTTGCAGAATAAAAAGTAATTACTAGGATTTGTGTGTTGACCACTGTTTGTATATTCCTAATACTGCTCCAACTGTTAATCCAGTAAAATGCGAAAGGTAATTGATACTTGATCCTAGTAACACAGGTGAATGTATGAAAATTATAAACGCGAAAAATAATAGTTTTGTATTTTTTTCATTCCAATTCAGAATTGTAAATGTAGTAACTATTCCGAAAATTGCTCCCGAGGCACCAGCAGAAATAATTGTTCCCAAAAATAAGTTTGTAAAACTAGTGGAAATACCTGTTACTAGAAATACTATGATTACAAATAATCCATTAGAAATCTTTTCTAACCTAATTCCGTAAAACCATAAAGCAATCATATTCAATACAAAATGTAAAATTGCAATATGAACAAACATTTTTGTAACAAATTGATACAGATTCTCACCTGAAAAAATTAATTGATTTACTTGCGCGAATCGGAATAAATTATCACTCTTAATACAGAACATTCTCCATGGTATATCCCCACAAACTGTGCTTCCGAGTATAACATTAAGAATAAGAAAAACCAAAAAATTTATTCCTAATAATAAATATGTTCCATTAATCTTCATTTTTACATTCACGTAATTATCTCGTACTAATAGAATATTTACTTGGATAAGATTATTATGCAATGAATATACATTATGAATAATTTGACATCTTCAAACGAAGAAATCGATATGATTAAGGATGTAATCAAAGATTTTGGAGTAAATGAAATCACTCCTGTTGTATCTGATATCGAATCAAATTCTGAAATTCCTAGTTCAATTCTGAAACAAGTTTCAGAATTGGGTTTGTATGGAATGCTTGGTTCCAGTGAATATAATGGTGCAGAAACTAGTTTCTCTACATTTATACACGGAATGTTGGAACTTGCGAAATATTCTCCTGCATTATCTGCTCTTCTAATGTTCCAAAATGTCTTTTCAGTCCAACCTATCACGCAATTTGGTTCAACAGAACAAAAAGAATCTATCTTGGGAGATCTGAATACTGGTAACAAACTTGGTACTGCATTGATCGGTGACGACGGAGGAACATTAAATATCCGAACCATAAACACCGAAGCTATGGATGAAGGAGACAGTCTCTCGATTAGTGGAACTAAAAAGTTCGCTTTTAACGGAGCAATTGCTGATTATTTCATCGTTTTATGCAATATCGGAACAAATCCTTGTTTTGTATTGGTGGAAAAAGATAATCAGGGTGTTTCTATAGGCAATCCAATTGATACAGTAGGATTGCGCGGTAACAAATCAGTTCCAATTTCCTTTTACAGTTGTAATGTACCGAAAACAAATATTATTGGTTCTCCTACCGACACGAGTAAAATAATTCATTCAATCCAAGAAAGTTACTGGATGGGTATTGGCGCAATAAGTAATGGAGTCATGCAATCGGCCCTTTCTCAAGCTATAAAATATTCTAATGAACGTCAACAATTTTCAAAACCAATTAGTAGTTTTGAAGCAATCCAGAACAAACTTTCTAACATCTCTACTGACATTGAAGTTTCACTTGCTATGCTGGAAAAGGCTTGCAAATCAAAAGATACTGGAGAAGACATACTTAGACAATCTGCAATGACAAAGATATTTACAACTGAGAAAGCTCAACAGAATACAAAGTTAGCTTTGTTAGTACATGGCGGTTATGGCTTTATCAAGGATTATCCTATTGAAAGAACTGTTCGAGATGCAGAAACATTGAAAACCATATGTGATTCTAATGACGATTTACGCTTAATCGTCTCTAAACCATTCGTTAGTTAGTCTTCATCATCTTTCTTGCGATATCCTTAAAGTAATCATCTTTCCATTTATTATCAATGCCATTCGAATTTTCTTTCACAGATGAACAAGAGAAATTTCGTCGCGACGTACGCGAATTTATCCATAATGAAATTATGCCCACTGTAGCTAATTATGACAAGCTTGAAGAACTTCCAATTGAAAACATGGAAAAAATGTCTAAACAAGGATATTTCGGTTTAACTGTTCCAGAAAAATTCGGAGGAAAGGGATTATCAAAGATCGAATATGGCATACTTCTTGAAGAGCTCGGTGCAATTTGCGCATCACATGGTACAATTCTTGGAGCGCATCTCGGCCTTTGTGTTACCCCTATTATTCTCTTTGGCACAGAAGAACAAAAAAATAAATTTTTACCCCCCCTTGCTTCTGGCAAATCTATCGGAGCTTTTGCATTAACAGAACCTGGAGCAGGTAGTGATGCAGCTAATCTCCAAACTACTGCCACTGCTGATGGAGACGACTTCATTCTTAACGGAACTAAAATCTTTTGCACAAATGGCGATAAAGCTGATTATATTATTGTTTTTGCGGCTAATGATAAATCACTTGGACCGATGGGAGGGATTACTGCATTTATTGTAGAAAAAAATATGACTGGATTTTCAGTCGGAAAAAAGGAAAAGAAACTAGGATTGAGAGCATCATCTACTATTGAATTGATATTTGAAAACTGTAGGATACCAAAGGAAAATATTCTTGGCGATATAGGCGCAGGTTTTATGATTGCCTTATCTACTCTGGACGGGGGACGTGTTACACTTGCTGTTGGCTCCCTGGGCGCTGCACAGCGAGCACTCGATTTGTCTGTTGATTACCTTCGACAAAATCAAGGCGAAGGAGGGAATCTGTCAAATAGGCAATCGATTCAATGGAAATTAGCTGATATAGCTATGGAAGTATATGCATCAAAATTTATGTGTTATAATAATTTGGTTGAATTGGAAAAATACTATGAAATTATTGAATCAAAAGAAAAAGTTCCAAGACAATTACGGGATCGTGTATCCCGTGGTTCTGCAATCTCCAAAGCATATGTTTCTGAAGTTGCATCTCGTGCAATAACCACTGCCATAGAAATACAGGGATTGACGGGTATTACTGCTGGTTCAGAGCTCGAAAGAGGCTTTAGGGACTCATTTATTGCTGAGATATACGAAGGTACTAATGACATTCAACGTATGATTATCGCTAAAGAATTACTGGGATTGGGTCTTTGATATGACATCTGAACTCGCTATTGTAAGCTCTTTTATTGATTTTCTTCCTCAAGGATTTATCTTTGGTTTCTTTGATAATTTTATTCTAATACTTGGAGCTTACACCGGAATCAATATTGAAAAGTACATCGACGATAAAGCAAGTGGCGTGCTTGGCGGAGTTGTGGGTGCAGGTTTAGCTAATGCTATTTCAGATGGCATGGGTGCACTTATCGATCCAAATATGAATGACATGTTTGTTGGAATACTTATTGGAACTATCATACCTCTATTTCTAATTCCTGTAATTGAGAAACTTCGTAAGTAATTTAGTGTTAATTAACAGTGTTAATTAACAGCAAATATATAGCTGAAACTCGTAATATTAATTATGGTATTTCTTGACGGATTCATTTTCGGTTTCTTCGATAATTTTCTATTGATAATTGGTACATATTCCGGCGTAACTATAGAATATAGACTTCATCGATTGACACATGATTATAAAACCGCTAGAAAACTTAGAAATTTTCTCAAAAGAAATTCTAAAGGAGTAGTTGGTGGACTTATGGGAGCTGGACTCTCACATGTTGTTTCTAATGGATTTGGCGCCTTTATTGATCCAACATTGAATCATATGTTCATTGGAATCGCAATCGGAACTCTAGTTCCAGTACTCTTTATTCCAATCATTGAAGCATTAAAGTCAAGAAATTCTTCATCTGTTTAATTAATATACAAATCTTGCTCATGTTATGTTGATGAATATTCTTCAACAGGATATTGAATTCAATAAATTCCTTCTTGATTTCATTGCTCTCCTTAATTTTGAATGTAAAAATGGCGCTGTTGTTCTTGTAGAAGGAAAAAAAGATACACAAGCATTATCTTCACTTGGTTTTGTTGGAAAAACGATTGAATACTGTAATAATAATACTATGTCTAAGATTGAACGTAAAACTAGATCATACAATAAACTTATCGTCTTATTTGATTATGATGCAGAAGGAAGACGACTTACAAGTAAAATACTCTTAACGCTTGATAGAACTTCTATTATTGAATTGAAATATCGACGTAATCTGTCTTTTGCTTCAAATGGAGGTATTAAGCGTATAGAAGAACTCTCAAAACTATCTCCATATGTAATTTTAACAGAAAATTTTATATAATTATTTAATAAATAATATTCATTATTTTGGTGTTTATGTAAATGAAATTTTGTCCTGAATGCAATGCAAAAATGCGTCCTAAAAAAATTATAGACGAATCTAGTTCAAAATCTCGTCCAAAATCAATTATTGTTTGTTCTTCATGTGGATATCAAGAAAAATCTAGGCGTGTTACAGTCAAAGAGAAGAAAATCGAAGATACTAAAAACATCAAAGTTGTAGATAGCAAGGCTCAAAAACTTCAATCTATGCCTACCACCAAAGCTAATTGCCATAAGTGCGGCCATGATTCTGCATATTTCTGGGAAAAACAAACTAGTAGCTTAGAAGAAGCGTCTACTCAGTTCTTCAGATGTGCCAAATGTGAACATACTTGGCGGGCAAGCTAAGTCCGGACTTGGATTTTATGAATTTTTCATCAAAAACTTCAAAATCTTAAACCAATTCTCAAACTTTACATCAAACTTAACATCTGCTTTCCAATTATTCCGGTTCGACTCAAGCTTTAAATAAATTTAAACAAATTTATCCCGTGTAATCTGATATGGTTTCATCTGAGTTTGTAATGATTTTGGTAATGACTCTTGCCGGAGTCGTGTTTACCTTGCCTACTCTAATTATTCCTTATTTATTTGCTCCTAAACGACGTAATCCTATAAAATTACAGACATTTGAGGCAGGCCAACCTCCTACCGGTGAATCTCGTATCCACTTGATTATGCAATACTATTCCTATCTGATTATGTTTGTTATTTTTGATGTTACTGTAATGTTCTTATTTGCTTGGGGACTTGCATTTACAAACATAGGTATTCAAAGCTTAGTCAGTCTATTACCGTTCCTTGCTGTCCTACTTTGTCCTATGGCTTACGCATTACATTTAGCAGGAAGAAGAGAAAATTGGTAAACGATCCCACTTTAAATCTACTTGTTGGCAAAGCTAGTGATATTCTTGATAATACTTTAGAAAAAAATGTACGAGAACCTATTAGATTTCTTGTTAATTGGGGCAGGTTATACTCTTTATGGCCTGTTCATTTAGAAACAGCTTGTTGCAGTATTGAATTTGGTGCAGCATCTGGTCCACGACACGACGTTGAACGATTTGGAATGTTAGAAGCTTTTGGATCGCTAAGACAATGCGATGTCTTAGTTGTTCAAGGCACTGTAACTCGGAAAATGGCACCTAGGATGAAATGGGTTTATGAACAAATGCCAGAACCTAAATGGGTAATTGCAATGGGAGCATGTGCAATTTCTGGCGGTTTATACATGGACTCATATAACGTCCTCCAAGGAGTTGACAAAATTGTACCTGTGGATGTTTACATTCCAGGATGTCCTCCTAGACCAGAAACACTTATTCAAGGAATTATCGAACTGCAAAACAAGATAAGGAAGTCCAAGGTGTAATATACAAACTCAATGCCTTCTAATCTAGATACTGAAAATCAGCTAGTCAAAAGTTTAACTGATCAATTCAAGAATAAAATAAAAACTGAATACGTAAAACACAATAGAATTAAAATCTCTACCAATCAAGACAATCTCAAATCTCTTGCAACTTCTGTTAAAGAATTAGGTTTTGAACAAGTTATTTCTCATGGTGGAACTGACTATCCGGACAATAATGTATTCCGTATCGAATATCATATTATCTGCGTATCAAAGAAAAAACTACGTAGTATTATGTTCTCTATCATGACCGAAATCTCCAAAGATACCCCTGAGATTGAAACTTTAATTGATATTTTTCCTAGTGCAGAATTCCATGAACAAGAAACATACGAGAATTTTGGAATAACATTTACTGGCCATCCAAGAATGGAGAAATTACTCCTTCCAGAAGACTGGGATGATATCCCTCCATTAAGAAAGGACTATATTTTACCAGGAAGAGGATGATATGCAAAACGCGGCTATGAATATAGAAGATAAAGGCGGAGATCAACTAGTTCTCCATGTTGGACCACAACATCCTGGTTCTGGTCACTTTCGTATAATTGTTACAGTTGACGGAGATTATATTGTAGGAGCTAAACCTGATCCAGGTTATGTTCATCGAGGTGCCGAAAAGATGGCAGAATATCGAGATTACATTCAAAACATTCCACATCTTGAACGTCCAGTCATAATCGATGCAACTGGAGTAACACTTCCATACGTTCTGACTGCTGAAAAAATCATTGACGTAGAAGCCCCTGATCGCGCTCAATATATACGAATGATTATGGCGGAATTAAACCGCATTATTTCCCATCTGTACTGGCTTGGCATCTATGGCATATTCCTCGGTCATTCTACAATGTTTATGTGGCCTATGGGTGACAGAGAACTCTTTATTGACTTGGCTGAATCAATTGGCGGAACCCGTGTAACTTTTTCATATGTAGTTCCTGGAGGAGTAAGAAATGACATGCCTACCAATTTCAAAGAACGAGCATTGAAGACATTTGATTATTTTGAAAAACGTATTGAAGAATACAAAAAAATATTCTTTAACAATCCACTTATGTCTGCAAGAACCGAAGGCATTGGCACCATGGATAAAAAAGACGCGATTAGACTTGGAATAACTGGTTCTAATCTCCGCGCTTGTGGAATAGATTCTGATACTCGAAAGGACGAAACCTATTGTCTTTATGATCGCGTTGATTTTGAAATACCAACACGTAAAGAAGGAGATTCATATGCAAGATGTATTGTCCGATTAGAAGAACTCCAACAAAGTATGAACATTATGAAACAAGTCTTTGATCTTATTGAACCTGGTCCAATCAAACAAGTAATTGGCGGAGTTATGCGTGGAGAACCAGGCGAGGCATTTGTCCGTACAGAAGCCGCACGAGGAACAATGTTTTATCATATTGTCAGCGATGGAGAAAAAAATCCTTACAGAGTCAAGATTAGTGTTCCTTCATTTAGAAATCTGATTGGCATGACTCATTTATTGGTTGGTTCAAGGTTAGCAGATATGCCTGCTATATATTGGAGCCTTGATTACTGGCCGGTGGAAGCAGATAGGTGACATAGTTGGAAACATTTGAAGAGTTTGTTAAACGTATCCTTACGATATTATTTTGGTTCCTTCTTATATCTCCCCTAATTATATTTCCTGTATTATTCTTACTTGTTCCACTTCTAGGAATTGATGTGACACTTGCTAATGAAATTCTAACTGCAACAATAGATCCTTTCAAAGCTATCAAACTAGCTGATAGATATGGAGTTGGACCTTCTTCCACTTTCTTCAAAGTCGCCGCTTTTCCTGGATTTACTTTTGCCGCTCTAGTTGCAACACTTGTAATTCTTTACGAACGTAAACTTATGGCCAAAGCACAACTCCGTGTAGGTCCACTTTACGCAGGACGATTCGAAGGAGTTCTACAACCTATTGCTGATTTGTTCAAATTACTTGGTAAAGAACTTGTTGTTCCAGAAAAAGCCGATAAAACATTTTTTTGGGCAGCTCCGATTCTAAGCTTGGGACTCGGAGCAGCACTGTTAACTGTTATTCCTTTATCCCCAACTACCTATATTGCACGTTCCGAATTTAGTCTTCTAATACCATTTGCCATTATTGGATTCAGTCCCTTGGTAGTTCTTATTGCTGCATGGGCTAGTAGTAATAAATTTGCATTTATTGGAGGATTACGAGCGTTGCATCAACTCGCCGCTTATGAAATTCCTATGCTTCTCTCAATACTCGGCATTGTAATCTTAACTGGCTCCTTTGATCTAATGAAAATAGTTGAAGCACAGAAAGATATGTGGTTCATCTTCCCGCAATTCCTTGCAGCTATTATATTTTATATCACAATCCTTTCAGAATTAGAACGAGTACCCTTTGATCTCCCAGAGGCGGAGACTGAAATCGTTTCTGGATGGTTGACAGAATACACTGGAATGCACTTTGGTTTATTACAACTTGGCGTTTATGTAAAATTCTATGTCCTTGCTTTGTTATTTACACTATTGTTCTTAGGAGGTTGGAATGGACCTGCTTTCCTTCCACCAATTGTTTGGTTACTGACAAAATTATTCTTCGTAATTACAATGATTATTTTCCCACGAGCAGTTCTTCCTCGTCTACGTATTGATCAATTAATCAGAATTGGATGGGCTTGGCTAATTGCATTATCATTTATTAATCTGTTTATAGCAGTAATTGAATCATCACTAGGAGTAATCTAATGAACATCAAACTTATTACCGGGATATTGGGTGCATTTGCTGTAGGGTTTAGAAATGTATTCAAACGCCGTATGACATTGAGATACCCTGAGCAAAAACTAGATATCGAATCAGGATATACTTTTGATGCCAAATCCAATACAGGTAGTGCTGGATTCAAAGGCAGACACATTCTTTATACTGACAAATGTACAGGATGCTCTCTATGCGCTATTGCTTGCGAAAATATTGCCGATTGTATTGATATGGTACAAGTTGAAGGCAATTGGCCTACAAATAGCAAGAATATCATGCCACAGATAGATTATGGCCGATGTGTATTCTGTGGATTCTGTGTTGACGCATGTCCTTTTGATTGCTTGTTCATGACTCCAGAATACGAACTGTCTGCTACCGATAAAAGAAAACTAGTTCACACACCATTCCAGTTAGCCGTATTCCCTGAAAAGAAAGGAGATGTACAATTGATTCCTGACGATGG
>JAKUSK010000017.1 GCA_022449325.1 Nitrososphaerales archaeon
CAAGTTTCTTCAATGAATTAATTTACGAATTTAATTTCTTTTTTAAATATCTTGTAATTATTTTCTGTATAATAAAAATCCAAATCAAAAACAAACCAAAACTTACAACTAATTTAAAAATCACAGTTAATATTCCACTAAACTGAAATGTAAATGGATTATTCAATGGAACTATTATTGTAAATATTATTGCTGAAGTTAAAAATACCAACAGAAATGCAACAACTATGATTGAAACTAATTCTATAATGTTCTTTATTTATATCACCCAAGTTAAGATTCCCATTATTGTTGCAATTGTTGCTGATACAATACTTAAAATAAAAATTGTATTCACTATTGGTAATTCTTTTGAAGAATTACCTGCTACTATTAATCTTACTAATGTTATCGGTGCATTATCATTACTTTCTGCCTCGATTGTTCCATCTGGTAATACTCTTGTCGGTCTCACTCTGATATTCTTATGTTCAACAAAATCTTTCATACTTGATAAATAAAAGAATGAATTTAATATCGCTGGTAATATTGCAAATACTCCAATTAACTCTACTCCTCCTACAATTGCAATAGCTCCATAGGTTGCCCCTAATGTCAATGTTCCTGAATCTCCTGGGAATACTCTTGAAGGGTATTTATGAAACATAAAGAACGCTAAACACACTGAGATTAGGATTAACGTAACTAATACCATACTACTATCTCCTATCAAAAATAATGAAATTAATAATGGAATTGATGTAATTATCACAAATCCTGTTGATACCCCATTTAATACATCTATTGTATTGATTGTATTTGCAGTTACGGGTATTGATACTAATATCAATAATGGATATATTATTGATAATTTAACTGATCCAAAAAATAGAAAGTCTAAATTTGGTTCATATGCGCCCAATAGAATTATTGGTACCGACGCCAACAATAAAATCAAAGGTTTTTTCCTACCTCCTAATGACTTGAAATCATCTACTATTCCTATTGTTGCTGAAATTACTACTACCCCAAGTATTGCAATAATCCTTGTATCATTTGTTATAATTATTGACACCAATAATGCTGATACAAGACCTAAAATTATTGCAGGACCTCCAGGATATGCAACAAATTTCTTTCCTTCTTTATGATAATCTAAAACTTCTCTTTTTAACTCAATTAATAATGAAATTAATCTATTCGATGCTAAATATGTAATAACAAAGGCCATTATTACTATTCCATATTCTAGTAATCCTAAATTCATCCTCTATTACATTTGTATCATCGTCACTAATAAAATACTAAAGTTAAAATAATATTGCAAATACATATATTGTTATAAAATGAACATCGCAGAATTAACCGATGGCGCAAGAAATGTTGAAATTCCTGAAGCCGAAGTCACCGAAGTTGGTGAAACCCGAACTGTTAATACACGTTTTGGTACTGAAGCACGTGTCGCAGACATAAAAATTAAGGACGAGACAGCAGAAATTACGCTTTCGTTATGGAATGATGATATCGAAAAAGTACAGGTTGGTACAAAACTAAAAATTGGTAATGGCTATACAAACAGCTTTCGTGGCGAAGTTAAGCTAAACGTTGGCCGATATGGCACACTTGATATACTCTAAATTATTATCCTAGCTACTAAACCCAATATTATGCCTAGTACGACTAGTTCTGATACTGCATTAATCTGATTATCTAATTTTGAGAACTCTATAATCATTATTGTAGATCTGCTTACTGGTATCATAAATAACAAGAATATTATGGAAAAATCTAACAAATTCATTCCTGATATTTCAAATGAATCAATCAAAATGTCTTGACTGAAACTAATTTCTAATATTACTGACGCTATCGTTAATAATATAACAAATATCAATATTGTTTTAATAACTGTCGATATTGAATTTTCTAATTTATTATTCTCACTCATAAATTCAAAACCTCAATTTCTAATCCATTTATTATCATTCTCACTGCAATGTAGATTAATACTAAACAAAAAATATTTGTTAATATTTGTTTATCAATTGTTTTGTTTATCCTTGATCCTATTTGAGCACCAAAAAATATTCCTAATATTATTGGCGATGCTATTACAACATCAATAAACCCATTATTAAAGAAAATCAATGCACCAACAAGTGATGTAACACCAATCATAAAACTACTTGTTGCAATTGCTACTTTGATGGGAACCTTCATTATTCTATTCATTATTGGTACAAAAATTGCACCTCCTCCTAGACCTAATAATCCTGAAAATATTCCTCCTATGATACTAAGTATAGTTCCTTCTTTTTCTCTAATTACCGAATATGTGATTGTCTTATTTGTACTTTCATCAAAATATTCTCTTTCATCATCTGACCTTGATTTTATATTATTATCTTCTGAATTCTTTTTTAACTTTCTATACATGTCGATTGCGACATATCCTAACACTACTCCAAAAACTGCACTTAGAACATTACTATCTATTAATAACGCAGTATATGCACCAATTATTGATCCTGTCACCGCACCTAATTCTAAAATTGAACTTAGTCTCATGTCGGTTATTCTATTTTTTATATAAACTAAAGATGAACTACTTGAGTTTACTAATACCCCAATGAAGCTTACTCCAATTGCTTCATGCATGGGCATATCGAATAATATCGTTAATGCAGGCACTAAAATTATTCCGCCTCCTAATCCTAATAATGAACCTATTATTCCTGCTATGAAACTGGTTGATAGGATATACACAAAGAGTAGTATGTCCACATGATTCTTTGCATGTTCTTGCTAATAATATTGTTCTAATTGCTGACTAACAATATCTGATTCCTGAAAAATTATAAATTCGATTACTGTTTTATATAATAAAAATGTCATCCAGAAAATCATCTAGAAAATCTAAAAAACGTTCTCAATCTAATGAGTTATTAAAAAATAAGATTCTTGCCCCCATCCTTATTGCATTTCTTTTCGGTGGAATTCTTGGTTATGTGGTTACTCAGCCGCAAGTTAATACCTTAAAAACTAACGAAGATGTTCTTGAATCTCAAATCTTGTTTCTTGAAGAACGAATTAACGAACTTAAAATTAAGGAATCTGAACTCTCTCAATCTCAAACTGCCGTTAACAATTTACAATCCCAAATAAATTCCAATGAAATCGAAAATGAGGCTTTATCTAAAAAGGTCTCATCACTCAATACAGAAATTACTATTCTTGAAACTGCACTTCAAGACAACAAAGTTCAACTCAATGTTGCCATCCAAGAAGCTGAACTTTCTGAAGATGAATTGTCTAAAATGAATACTCGTCTTACTTCTATCACACAAACTATTGAAAAGTTTGAAAATGATAAACTCTTACTTGTTGAACTTCGAAAAGAAATTCCTTCCAGTAGAGCTGAAGCTCACAATCATTGGGAACGCGTCAAAGACATTGCAGTAGTTAGCGATCCAACTCTTGGTCCTAAAATTGATAAAGTTATTTCTATGATTGACGCATATTATGATTGGCTTGATCAACAACCGGGAGCTAATTCTACCGACACAGATTTCTTTAACTGGATTGTCGAAGGTAATATCAGTGGTGCAATTAATTATACATCTGAAATTGGAAAATTTCAGAATGACGCTCTTTTAGCTGTCATCATACGTATGGATGCTGCAGTTAGTCTTGTTTCATAACACTGCGGATAACATTTTTCTTAAATTAATAAACAATTTAAATATATTAATAACGAATGTTACTAAATGAAACTACTTCCATATCTTGCCCTATTCGTGCTTTTATCCAGCGTTTTAATTCCTTTAGTTGTTAATACTGCTTCAGCAGGTCCTGAAGATATTCTTTGGAGTGATGCTCGCCCATACAGAGCAATTTCTCCACTTATTCCTGAGAGTGGTATAATGTTCCATGAACCTGTTTCGAAGGTCTTTTCTGGTGCAGCTCAAGGAGTAGTTAGAGGTGAGGATGTTCGTTTTGCTAATGCTAAGAAAGGCGCAATGGAAGAATGGCTTCAAGACAATGTTGATTTAGCTGGAGCTGATAATAATCAAGATGTTCGATTACAAGCTGCAGGCGCTGCCGCTTTAGTTCCTTATCGTGATCCTTCACAAAAATTTAGTAGAAACATTCTTATAACAAGAGATTTTGGTACAACTCCGGTCCAAACTGAACCAGTACTTGCTGTAAATCCTAATGATCCTGAACATCTTGTAATGGGTACTATAGATTATAATTTTGCAAACGTTGTTTCATATGTTAGTAGAGATGGCGGTCAAACTTGGGATGGTGCATTCCAATCTAAATATCTACAAGAAGACCTTGGAGCTGCAGGAGATCCAATTGCAGCATTTGATAGAAAAGGTAGTGTCTACATGGGTTGTATATCTATTGGCAGTGATGATTTCAGTTTAGGCGGTACTCCTTTACAAGAATCAGTTTCTAGTATCTCAATTACTCGTTCTGACGATGGCGGAGAGACATGGTTACAACCAATATCTAGTGCTCGTAGTACAATATCGTTAACTTATTCTCAAAATCAATTTGAAGGTGAGTCTACTAATGTTACAAGTAGTGGTACATTAAGATTTGGTTTCTTGGACAAGCCTTGGATAGCTACCGGCCCAAATCCTGAAAACCTTGATGAAGATATCATTTACGTCGTTTACACACATTTCGTTACACGATATGATTTCTTCTTTGCTTTAGATGGAGCTATTCTCTATTTCAGATACCCTGTTCTTGAAACAACTATTGAAATGGTCAAATCTGAGGATTATGGAATGACTTGGAGTAACCCTCTTCCTGTTAGCCCAACCGTATATTCTGCCTATGCAGGATCTGGCGGTGGTGGTAATGAAAACCAATTTGCAGAAGAAACCGATAGAGTTGTTCAATTCCCACATGTATTCACACATGACGACGGCACAGTTTATGTTGCCTATCATGATTCCACTGACGACGGACCTTTTGAGGGACTAGCTGAGACTCATATAGTTCGTTCTGACGATGGCGGTGATTCATTCAGTCTCTGGGAACGCGTTGCAACATTTAACGAACCCTTCTATCGTTCAAGAAACGCTCCATTTCGTTCATGGGCTAGTGCAATGCCTCGTGGTTCTGTTTCTGATGTAGATGGATCTATAAGCATTGTTTTCGGAGGTCGACCTTCTGACAAACCAACTGACGATGGTGATGTATACTTTGCACGTTCTACTAATCAGGGCGAATCTTGGTCAACTCCTAAACGTATTAATGACGACGGAAGTTCTGCATTTCAATTCTTTCCAGCACTAGATGTTGGACCTGATGGAAGTATTCATGCATTCTTTGGAGATTTCCGTGACAGTCCTAGTGAGATAACTTACCATATGTATTATACTCGTTCTGACGACGGCGGAGAAACTTGGTTACCTAATTCAAGAATTACAGATTATCCTACAAATCCTAACAAAGCTTTTCCTCGTGGTGCATTTATCGGTGATTACAACGATATCAAAGCAGTTGCCGACGATGTCTATATGATTTGGACTGATGGCCGACTTGGCGAAATGACTGGAATGAATCAGAAAATTGCTTTTGCACGAACTAAACCAATGCCTACTCCTTCAATATTCATTAGTCCACCTTCTGGACCTGGAGGTAGAGATGTCCGTATCTCTGGATTTGATTTCCAACCAGATCAAGAAATCTATATCTCTGTTAGTGGTGTAATAATCTCTTCAGCACGTACTAACGACGATGGTTTATTCAATACTGATATATTTATTCCAATTGCAGGTGAAGGCGCACATACAATTTTAGCTATTGAAGCATCTGGAAATGTTGCAGCCGCTTCATTCTTTATGGACTTTGGTTTCAATAACCTTGACCAACTTGAGACTAGATTGTCTGATATATCCCAATCTATCTTTGATATGTTACAGACACAACCTGTTTCAAATAATCCACCAAACGAGATTCCTGTTCCCCCACCAATAGCTCCCGAACTTGGTGATTTATCCAATTTACCTGTTCAGATAAACGAACTTCAAAATGACGTATCTGCTATTTCTGATAAAACAAATACTTTTGAAACTCTTATTTACACTTTGCTTGCAATGATTTTGGCTATTGTCGTGGTTGTGTTTATTTCAATATCAAAAGAAAATGGTATTGATTTAAAAAATATCCGTGAACTCATGAATAAATCATAGGGGATTATATTGATAATTAATACATCTACAAAATTAATTACAATTCTTTTAAGTGTCTTATTATTGGTCTCAATTGTCCCAAGTATTGTACATAGTCAAAGTAATTATCAACCTCCACATGATAAACCTGGTCCTGCAGCTGACATATTGCGATTTCGTTCATTCCATGTAGATATTGCTCCTAAAGAGATTCTAGCAAATGAAATGGATATGTATTATTTTGGTCTTAAAGTCGCTGCCGCCAAAGATATAAAAAATTCACCAGGAATAAAAGTCCATGAAGCACCTACATCGACAATTTCATTATTGCTAAACCCAGCTCCTGGTCCTGAAGGACAATTAAATCCTTTTTCTATTAAAGAAGTTCGACAAGCTGTTCAACTAATTATTAATCGAGATTTTGTTGTTCAAGAAATCTATCAGGGTATGGCAGTTCCAATGTTGACTCAAGTCAGTTCATATGATCACGATTATCTTACTCTATATGATATGATTCTTGAATCATCTATAAATTATGATCCAGATTATGCAAAACTTATTGTGAATGATGCTATGATAAATGCCGGTGCAGAGTTAATTGAAGAAAAATGGCACTTTGGCGGTAAGCCAATTCGTATTGACTTTATTATTCGTGTTGAAGATGAAAGACGAGACGTTGGTGATTTAATAAGATCCGAAGTTGAAAATCTAGGATTTATTGTTCAACCTACTTATCAGCAATTTGGCCCTGCAATATATACTGTCTATAGTTCCGATCCTAACCTTGTCGGTACTGGTGGATCTTGGCATATGTATACTGAAGGCTGGGGAAAAGGAGCTGCCGATCGATATGACTCTGGCACATTAAATCAAATGTGTGCTCCATGGCTTGGAAATATGCCTGGATGGCAAGAATTAGGTTTCTGGCAATATGAAAATGAAGAATTGGATATATTAGGCCAAAGAATTTTTAGTGGCGACTTTCAAAACGAAGATGAACGCAACTCGATTTATACCGACGCATCTAAATTATGTCTAGATGAATCCGTACGATTATGGATTGCCAACATTATTACTAATCTTCCTGCTGACGATTCTATTGAAGGAATTAGTTCTGATATTATTGCTGGTCCAAAAAGTATATGGACACAACGGGACGCCTATATTCCCGGTCAAAATGATTTAACTATTGGAAATGTTTGGGTCTGGACCGAACGTACTACTTGGAACCCTGTAGGAGGCTTTGGCGATCTTTATGGAAGTGATATCTGGAGAAACATGTACGATCCTCCTATAACACGTCATCCATTTACTGGACTACCTATATCCTATCGAGCAACTTATGATGTTACAACATCTGGACCAAATGGAAATCTTGATCTTCCATCAGATTCATTTGTCTGGAATACTCAGACCAACTCGTGGTCCACTGTTCCATCAGGTACCACTGCAACTAGTAAAGTTGTATTTGATTATTCTAAATATTTTGATTCTAAATGGCATCATGGAGAACAAATTGACATGGCCGATGTAATCTATTCAATCTATCAGACTTTTGATTTAACTTATAATGAAGACAAATCATCAATGGAATTTGCCATAGCAACAGTGTCAAAACCTTATCTTGATAGCTTCAAAGGCTTCAGAATTGTCGACGACAATAAACTTGAAGTTTATGTTGATTTTTGGCATTTTGCTCCTGACTATATCGCTGATTATGCCAGTATAACTAGTATTACTATGCCTTGGGAAATTCTTTATTCCATGGATACACTCGTCTTCGATCAACGTAAAGCTGCTTACAGTGATACAGCTGCGCAACGATTCCAAGTCCCTTGGCTCAGCTTAGTAATGGATAGAGACGCAAGATTAGTACGTAATGTAATCCGAGATCACAATTCTAATAATAACGTCCCTGATAATGTATTCAACGTTCAAGGTCTCCAACTCGTTTCTAACTCTGATGCTACTAGTAGATACAATTCTGCACTTTCTTGGTTTGATGAATATGGAATGTTAGTAATATCTAATGGTCCATTCATGCTAAGTGTCTACACTCCTCCTGCTCAATATGCTGAATTAACTGCATTCCGTGATCCAACTTACCCATTTAAACCAGGACAATTCTTCTTTGGAGAAGCCAATCTTGTTGATATTCTTAACATTGATTCCAATTTCATTGAAATTGGTTCTGATAATACGATTACTGTTACAATGACTGGAGAAGGAAATCTTGATTTACGTTATGCATTGAAAGATGAAATCTCCAATAGCATATTAGTGAACGGATTAGCATCGAAACAAAATAATGACGAATTCTTAATTACATTTGACAGTTCTTTGACTTCTTCTCTTCAATCCGGTCTGTATAAATTATATCTTGCTGGTTATAGTGATAGTCTCTCATCTCTTAGTGAAAGATTTGTAGTTATTGAAGCTGGCACTGATAAACCGATTTCTGTAGCACCTCCAGTTAGTTCACCTGTTGTCGAAGAACAGGGAAAACCTGATGTATCTAATAATGAAATTGTTTCTATTGACGAACCAGAAGAATCTGGATCATCTCCTCTACTCATACCTATAATTGTCGCTCTTCTGATAATTGTTCTTGGTGCAGTCTTTACTCAAAGCCAAAAATCTAATTCACCGAAAACACCTTCAAGGAAATCTGCTCCAAAGAAATCCGCATCTAAACCTAAATCTGCTCCAAAGAAAGCCACCTCAAAGAAATCCACTACTAAACCAAAAAGAAAGACAAATAAAACTTAGAATTAAAAGACTTAACAACGTAAATGTCTCTTCTTCAAACATTAATTGTTCGTGGTTTATCATTAATCGTTGTATTAATCACAGTACTGTTTCTTTCTGTAATAGTACTTGGCGCTACAGGATATTCTGACCGTCTCCTTACTGCTACAGTTAGTGAAGAATTACGTGGATTAAGGCAATCTCTCTCACAAAATATTCGTGATCCCACTGAACTTGAACAAGTTATCGAAGATAGACGTGAACAATTGATAGAATTCTATGGTTTAGATCGGCCGTGGTATTATCGTTTACCTGATATGGTTTTTCGTATACTTACTCTAGATCTTGGCGAAGCACGAACATTAAGAAGCTTTACGGGCAGTAATCGAGTTAGTGACATAGTTCTTGAGCGTTTGCCTAATACTGTTCTTCTTATTACTTCTGCCACAATTATAACATCTATAATAGGCCTATATGTTGGCGTTAAAATCGCAACTCAAGTTGGTTCTCGTTTAGAACGCTCTGTTTCATATTTCTCTGCAATTTCTTACGCTCTTCCTGCTTGGTGGCTAGGAATAATTTTTATCATTTTATTTGCTTTTCAATTAAGAATATTACCCTCATCTGGAATGTACAGTGTACCTCCTCCAACAGAACCTTTTGCCTTGTTTCTTGATAAACTTGTTCATGCAATTCTGCCTGTATTTACTTTAGTTATTGTTTCAGTTGGTTCTTGGTCTTATGCCGTAAGAACTATGGTATTAAATATTTCACAAGAAGATTTTGTTAATGTAGCTCGAGCTAAAGGTCTTCCTGAGAACCTAGTTATGCGAAGACATATTATTCGTGTCGCTGCACCACCCATTGTAACTAGTTTAATTTTAGGTTTAACAGGTTCTTTAGGCGGTGCAATTCTTACTGAAACAGTATTCGGATGGCCTGGTATGGGTAGATTATATTATGAAGCAATTCTTGCTGCCGACGAATCTGTCATTGTAGCTCTCACTTTTATGTTCACACTTCTTTATGTTATCGCGCGTTTTATTCTAGAAATTTTATATGTTGTTCTTGATCCAAGGGTGAGATACAAATGAGTACTAATCGAGAAAACTTCCAAGAATTCTTTTCCAGTACTTCTGGAAAACTTGGTTCAATTTTATTAGTTATTTTCATATTAATCTCTGTATTCGTTGTTTTCACTTACCCACTTAATTTTGGTAATACTATATGGAGTAACCCTTCTTATTGGTCTGATTATCCAAAGTCTGCCCCTCCAACTTGGGTTAGCATATTTGGAACTGAAAATGTCGAACATCAAATTATTGATTTTACATCCCCGGTAGATGTTATTCCTATTTCTAACCAAGAACAACGACTGTACAGTTATACGCTTAATTACGATTCAAATATCTCTCCAACATTTTTGTCTTTGTCAATGTATGATGTTGTATACCACGACCGACCGCCAACCATTTCCGTATCTATTTTACGACCCGACAATGAAGAAATCTTAATCTATCGCGATGTAATCTCGTCTCCACGACAAGGAGAAGAAGGACCTTATGTTCGATATTCAGATTCTCCCTTCCGAATCAATCTAAGTGGAGACAAGTCTGTCTCTTCAAATTTGATTGAATTTGTTCAGGATAAATCTAATTCTCAAATATCTGTTAATGATATTGTTGGCTCCAACGAAAAGTATATTTTTTCTTCTTTCAGTTCTACTAATCCTCAAGAGGTTCTTCATGGTGAATATCAAATACTAATCAAATTTGTTGTTAACAACGAAAATGATTCTATTTCTAAAATTCGGTTCGTATTAGGAGGTTCTTCATATGGTCTACTTGGAACTGATTCCTTGGGTAGGAATCTTTCTGTTGGATTGTTGTTTGGATTTCCTATTGCTTTGTTGATTGGTTTAACTACATCAACTATCACTACAATGATTGGAACTTCTATGGGAATAATTAGTGGTTACACAGGAGGTCGTACTGACACTATAATTCAAAGATTCGCTGACACGCTTTCGAATATTCCACTATTACCTATACTTCTATTTCTAATCTTTATATTTGGACCTCAGTTGTGGCTAGTAATGACTATCCTTGTATTATTCGGCTGGCCTGGCTTAACAATTATCATTCGATCAATGGTATTACAAATTAATTCTAGTCAATCTATCGAAGCTGCTAAATCATTAGGCGCATCTAAATGGCGCATTATGTATCGCCATATATTCCCACAACTTGCACCTTTCATATTTGCTCAATTGGTTTTCTTTACACCTGCGGCAATTCTTGCTGAAGCTTCTTTAAGTTTTCTTGGTCTGGGAGATCCTTCTATCCCTACTTGGGGACAGATTCTAGAAAATGGTTTTCGAACAGGTGGCGTCTATATTGGTTATTGGTGGTGGATACTTCCTCCTGGATTGTTAATTGTAATTACTGCAATGATTTTTGTATTTATTGCACTTGCTTTAGAACCTGTTGTTAATCCTAAACTTAAAAAGATGTGAATTCCATGACTACGAAAAAAAATAAACCAAACAAATACAATCTAGTTGTAAAAAATCTTAATGTCAATTACAAAGTTACAAAAGGTACTGTAAAAGCCGTAAACAATGTCTCTTTCCAAATTAAAGCTGGCGAAGCTCTAGGAATTGTTGGTGAATCTGGTTGTGGAAAAACTACAATTGCTCTATCTTTGATTCGATTACTACCTAATAATATCTCCAAGCTTAATGGTACAATTACTCTGGGTAATAAAAAAATTAATAACCTGTCTGATGACATATTTAGAAAAACAGTAAAATGGAAACAAATTTCTATGGTTTTTCAGGGAGCTATGAATTCTCTTAATCCTGTTCTTCGAATTGGTGATCAAATAATTGAACCGCTTGTAAATACGGGTGAATCTAAATCAATTGCAAAGAAATCTGCTCTTGAATTACTTGATCTTGTTGGTCTATCAGAAGACATTTATTCCAAATATCCACACGAACTTAGCGGTGGTATGAAGCAACGTGTTATCATTGCTATGTCTATGATTCATCACCCCGGTCTAATTATTTTGGACGAACCTACTTCTGCACTAGATGTTAGCGTTCAAGCCCAAATTATGAATCTTCTTAAATCACTCAAACTTCAAGGCATCTCTATGATTTTTATCACACATGATATTGCACTTACAAGTGATTTATGTGACAATCTCGCTGTCATGAAAGATGGAAAATTTATTGAATATGATTCTCTTGCTAATGTTTTAACTAATCCAAAACATGATTTTACTAAACAATTAATTCAGAGTGTACCTTCATTATCTCTATCTATTCCTTCTAGAAAACTACCTTCTACCAAAAAATCAATTCTTGATTTTAAAAATATTAAAGTCGACTTTATCGTAAGAAAAGGATTATTGTCATCTGAACCCTTTACAGCGGTTTCAGATGTTTCTCTTAAGATTAATCAAGGTGAAACATTGGCTTTAGTTGGCGAGTCAGGCAGTGGAAAAACTACTCTTGGCCGTGTCGCTTTAAATCTTATTGAACCTTCTAATGGCCAAGTAAAGTTCCAAGGTTCACTTCTTAATAATTCTGACGATTTCTCGTTTCGGAAAAATGCTCAAGCAATTTTCCAAGATCCGTATTCCTCTATTAATTCCTTTATGACAATCTATCAAATTCTTGAAGAACCATTAGTTATTCATAACATTGATAATAATCTTCATTCCGAAAAAATCAATGAAGTTTTAAAAGATGTTAATCTCGTTCCAACTAAAGACTATTTGAATAAATATCCACATATGCTTTCTGGAGGTCAACGACAACGTGTTGGAATTGCTAGAGCATTAATATTAGATTCTAAATTTATTGTAGCTGACGAACCAGTTTCTATGATTGACGCATCAAGTCGTTTAGAAATACTAGGTCTGTTGAATAATCTTCAATCAGTTAAGAATCTAAGTTTTCTATATATTACTCATGATATTGCTACTGCAAGGCAATTTTCTGATCGTATAGCTGTAATGTTCTTTGGCCGTATTGTAGAACTTGGTAAATCTAATGATGTAGTAAAAAATCCATTACATCCATATACTCGTTCTCTTATTGAAGCAATCCCAACTCTTAACCCTGATAATCTTTCTAAGACCAGAAAAGTAATATCTAGAGACAATTTCCACCCTTCCTGCACATATTATGATAAAAAACTAAATCGCGTCGTTGACTATCATCTAAACAACGTCACTCACAAATGTCGTAAAAAACATCCTAAACTAACTGAGATTAAGAAAAATCATTTCATAGCCTGTCATTTGTAAAATCAAATTTTTTTCCTCAATATTAGTTATATGTAATAATAATTTATACTATAATTAGTCATGAAGAATTTAATTGCATTTGCATTAATCTTTACAATCATCTTATTTGTAGTCCCATTCGTTTCTCCTGCTTTTGGACAGGTGGGACCTCTTGTTACAATCTCACGTCCAATACAAACTTGGCAAGCTGACTGGTACACTATTGAAATTACTCAACTTAATCAATCTATGGAAATATTCTTTTCTCATCCAGTTCCTGTCGACGATATGGGGTTGCTTCTTTATGAATACGATATCTCTGAAATTTATGACCCAGAAACAAATTTTCAACCTGTAGCATCAGGTAGAAATTATTGGTATTCTAATACTATATTAGTTGCTTTCCCAAATGTTCCTCCTGGCATCTATACGCTATCAATTCTCGCTTTTAATGTAATGTCTGAAGAACAAACAAGTTACAATATTGAATCTAACATCCCGCTTAATTATCTTGGCACAACTCATTTTATGGATCTTTCTGTTGATGGATTAGATGATACATATCCAACAACTGTAACATGGGACTTTCTTGGTAAAACGTATACACAAGAAACATCTGATCAATGGTTTATGTGGGCAGACGATAGCAGCACTTTCAAAGTAGACAAAACTATACCTATAGATTCTTCAGAACGTTTTCGTGCAAACAGTGATGCACAATGGACTGTAGTTCAATATGAAGTATTTGAAGTTTCTTATTTCCGACAGTTTCTTTCTACTATTAGTTTATTAGGAGTTGATTCTCCAATTGACTTTTCTTTTACTAGTGGCGGCAAAGTAATTGAAGCTGATATACAAGATTCTTGGAGCGACTGGGTTGATGACGGACGTTCTTTAGTTCTTCCTCGCATTATTGAACAAAGTCCAAGTGAACGTTATATTACAACTGACGATGTCGTCATAAAAGTCGATAAACCTGTTAATCACCTTATTGATTATACTCATCAATGGCTAGTACCTATTAGTCAAAATACTAATACAAATATTCCAATATCGATTTCTTTCCTTGGCAATCTTGAAAATCATGTTATAAATGAAAAGCTAAGTTTATGGATTGACGATGATTCCGATATCTCACTACCCCAAACAATTTCTCCTAAACCTCTCCATAGATGGACTCTAGATTCTAATTTACTCAACATAAATTCTGCTTCTGCTATTGAAATCAACTACCAAGAACAAATAAAACCTACTATTATCACTAGTGGCTTGACTTCCAGTTATCCTGCTTCTATTACCTATACATCACAAGGTCAAACGTACACTGAAAGTTCCTCATCTATTTGGTCTA
>JAKUSK010000018.1 GCA_022449325.1 Nitrososphaerales archaeon
TAAAAAGTTGGAGAGATTTACCATTAAAATTGAATTTTTGGAATTCGGTATTGAGAGCAGAAATAAAAGATACAAAGCCTTTCATAAGAACATCAGAGTTTCTATGGCAAGAAGGACACACGGTACATGAAACAAAGGATGATGCAACGAAACAAGTTGAATTTATGTTAGAGTTATACAAAAAATTCGTTAATGAATATTTAGCATTACCAATACTTACAGGGAAAAAAAGTGATAAAGAGAAATTTGTTGGAGCAGACTATACATTAACATTAGAAGGAATTATGCCCGATGGAAAAGCGTTACAAATGGGTACATCGCATCACCTAGGACAGAACTTTTCAAAGCCATTTGAAATAAGTTTCCTAGGAAAAGATGAAGAACAGCATTTTGCATGGCAAACTTCATGGGGAGTGTCATGGAGATTAATGGGAGCTTTGATAATGACGCATGGAGATAATAAGGGGTTAATTCTACCGCCAAAAATAGCCCCAATACAGATAGTGATAATTCCAATCTATTATGATGATGTAAAAAAGAATGAAATATTGACTGTTATTGACGATATTGTAGAGAAATTAGATTCGAAAGGTATTAGAAGTTATGTAGATTCAAGTGACCAACACACACCTGGGTGGAAATTCAATCAATGGGAGATGAAAGGAGTGCCTATAAGAATCGAGATAGGACCAAAGGATTTGGACAATAATTCACTTGTAATTGTGAAAAGAAATTCTCGCGATAAGAAGAATATTAGTATCAATGAGAATCCGGTAGATCAGATTGTGAAAGAATTAGATGTAATTCAGGATGAATTGTTTGAAATTGCAAAAAGTAAGCACGACGACATGATATCCAAGAGTGCAAACTACAAAGAATTATGTGAAAGACTAAACAATGAAAGAGGTTTTGTGAAAGTAGATTGGTGTGGAGATAGAGATTGCGAGGATAAAGTAAAAGACGAAACTGGAGCAGATATAAGATTGATTGAAGATGAGAACGTAAATTCAGTTTGCATAGTCTGTGAGAAGATTGCAACAAATTCAGTTTATTTTGCAAAGTCGTATTAGCGTAGTTATTTATTCTAATATAACGAGGAAATAATACACACATGGATTTATCTCAATTAATTATCATTAGTATAATACAAGGAATAATTGAATGGTTACCAATTTCAAGTCAAGGAAATATTATAATTTTGATGTCGGAAGTATTTGATTACAATATAGAAAATGCATTAAAATTATCAATAATTTTACATTTAGGCACATTAATATCTGCATGTATTTACTTTAGAAATGAGATATTTCAAATCATAGTAAATTTAAAAGATTATAAATTTGGTTACAGTACGGAATCGAATTCACTTACTACATTTATAATTTTATCAACAATATCATCCAGCATAGTAGGATTAGTGATTTTTTCAAGTCTTCTGGATATATCAGGAAATTTTCTATTCACATTAATGATTGGGATTGGATTAATTATAACAGGAATAATTCAAAAAACAATTAAATCCGATTTAAAGAATGAAAGGAATCTAGATAACAAAGTAGCCATAGCAACTGGAATTTTACAAGGATTTGCAGTAATTCCAGGAATTTCAAGGTCAGGAATAACAACTTCATACTTACTATTTAGAAGATTTAATCCAAGTACGGCATTAAGATTGTCGTTCATTATGAGCATACCCGCCGTATTTTTAGCGAATTTATTCGTAATATTTGTGGAAGGAATTCAAGATTTACAATTCATAGAACTAATTATTGCAGTTGCATTTTCATGTGTCTCAGGTTTAATTTCAATAAGTAGTTTCATAAAAATTGCACAAAAAATTAGATTTTGGATATTTTCAATATTCGTAGGAGGATTATTGGTAATACCGTATATATTAAACTTAATAAGTTAGATTTCGGTTAAACAGAAAAACATAGAATTATAAAGTAATTTTATAATTGATTTATATGAGTGAAACACCGGAAATAAAACACAAGGTTCCAGTAAAGGACTATCCAGAAGGTACTAAACCAAAAAGAGTTTCCAAGGAAGTTACAGAAACATTAAAAGGAGTAGTAAGTACAAAAAAAATTGGTAAATTAAAAAAACAATATGTAGAATGTCCAGTATTAAAAGAAGACAGAAATTTTGTAGAATGTTTTGCATGTAAATCACACATAAGACGAGTTATGGGTGAAGTAGACTGTGCTGGCGGATCTACAGAATTCCAAATATAAGGAAAAAACACTACATACTTTTTGCTTGTTCTAATTTTTCAGGTAGATATTTATCAACAATAGTAGTTAAGCCATATTTGCTAAAAGCTTCTAATTCACATTTAGCTTTAATTTCCATAAATACATCGAGTTCTTTACTCCATACGCCTTTTTGGTATCGTGGATCACGTTTCAATTCAGAAACTCTTTTAAAATCCATTTCAGTCATAGGAATTGTAGGCAATTTATATTTGGCAATATCAGAGGCCCAAATACCCAACCATTTAGCAGAAGGTACAGTAAGATCACGTAGATGTGCAGCCCCAGCAGAACCAGATACGATAACCATTGCAATATGCTCACCGTAGACGTCGCCGTCAGTCATAATGTATACAGGAAGATTAAGTTCTTCGTGTAAACGTTTGAGCATATATCGTGTAGTACGAGGAGCTTGTCCAGCAGTATCGATGATTATAGCTTTGTATTTAGAATGAACTTTCTCTTCAACAAACCTGTTAAAGAGGCCTCCTTTTTCTATAGCAATAATCATTTCAGCAGAGGTACTAACAAAATCAGCAGTACTAAGACTAGGTCCAATTAAATAACCATCAGGATGTGAAGAGAGATTCAATCTATTTCCCTCATAACCAGGAACAGTATATTCAATATCTAGGTCTCCAAATATTGCAGAGCGCTCTTCAGGATAAATATTCAGTCTTTCTCTTGCAGTAGATATGACGGATTCAAGGTCAGTAATGATTGCATCAGATTCAGGTTGATCTTCATAATCGACAGCGTAAGCTTGTGATGAGTAATAGACATCTCGAAGGGTAGATGATTTTTTATTAGACATCAATTCATTGGCAAAAAATGCAAGCCAAGTCATTTGAGTAAATGGACGAATATGTTTAATATTTGACGCAGTGCGTGATACTGTTCTAGAACCAAGAATATATTGTTTAGTTTTTTTGTCGTAGACTATATTACTCACCGATCTAACAGGAAAATGGATTGTAGGAAATTTCTGAGAGTTCAAATCAGAATAAATTTTTTCTCCAAGTTGTTTTAATTGAGATTTAATTTGGACTTTCTGTTCTTCTATGTCATTCTGACGTTTGGAGGATTTAGTTTGTTTTTTAGATTTAGGCATTAATTATCGGCCTCTGATTCTTCAAGATATGTTTTAAGCATGGGCTGGAAATTAGGTAAGTTTTTTTTCCCAGACAAGTCTTTTGAAAATTCCGCGATTAATGGAAGGTATTTTGAATATATATCTCGTCTTCGTTTTACTGCGTCTTGAGACGATTTGCGAGACAAATGTAATCGAAGTTGTCGAAGAACTTCACGAACTGCATTTTTCAATTCACGTTCAATTTCTGGTCTGTCTGCAAGGAATTCTTTTCCAGCTGTTTTAAACGGTACTTTAGTTGAACATACATGAGTAATTAATGCCAAGGGTGCATTATCTGGAATTTTATAGGCTCGTTTTTTGTCTATTGCGAGATCCTTCACGACTTGCCATGCAATATCGCTGCCTTCGTCGTAAAGTAGAGGGATTCTATTAGCATATCGAAATAATTTCACACCACCGGCACCAACATTTCCACCGTATGCAAGTCCAACTTCTACGATGAATGGGAAACCAGAATATGCAGAAGGAGGTCTTATGGCAATTGTAGAAAATTCAGGTGAAAGCTCACTCATTATACCCGCATTCAATATATCGCGACCAAGAGGAGACAAACAATGAGAATCGGGAGGCAAAAAGGATTCATAGCTATGCATTTCATCGACCATTTTTACTATACTTTCATATGCAAGATCTTTGGGACTTCCTGAAGGGTCTATACCTGCAGATTTAAAGAAATTAGTAGAAGTAGTGGCGCCGACTCGATGGAAATTATTAGTAAGTAATTTATGAAGGGTTTTATCTTTAGTATCTTCAATTAAACGTCTCATCCCCTCAAAGTCAAATCCATGTGGATGAGGTTGAGTCTCCACAGGAGGTTTTGGTAAGGAAGTCGTACTTCTCGGATAATAAAGTAGTCTTCCTTGTGCGTCAATAAAAGATATCTCAGCATAAGGAGTAACTAATGCAGATTCTAGGAAATAATCATGGACTTTAGCAGAAGCGCGAAATGAATCGCCGGTAAGTAATAATTCAACAGTAGTTCCGGTAGTTCCTTTTCCTTCAATGATTTCTTTTTTAATAATAACGGGTTCGTTTTTCTGAATGTCAATTCTTAAAGTAAATTTATGGGTTTTTTTTCCATCAATCGAAGTGTAAATAATTACAGGTTTACTAGTTGTAATTTGTCCGTATAAGACAGCCATAGTTCCCCCCATACCAAACATACCACGAGCTTGTCGGAGTTTGTACTTGCTGCCATAGAATACACGACCAAATGCATCAGGAGCTTTTTCAGGATCTATTCCAGGTCCATTATCACTAACTTTAAGTTGGTAAGTACGAGGTTCAGAAGCGTTCAATTGATCAATTACAGGAGTCATTCGAACATAGATATTAGGAAGAATTTCCGCAGATTCACAGGCGTCAAGAGAGTTTTCTACTAATTCACGAGTAGCAGTATAAAGCGCTTTAGCAGGATTACTAAAACCAGCTAAATCTCTATTACGATAAAAGAATTCACTAGGCGAAATACCAGAGAATGTAGTTTTAGTTTTCGACAACAGGACCATCTTCCCATAATTGCATTCGGTCTAATTTAGATTGAGTTCGGCTTTTTTGTAATAAATCATAAGCAGTTTTATGTTGAGCGCCTGAAATGAGTAGATTTAATGCATTCTCAACTAATTTAATTTGTTCATATGAACCAATTATAGAAATAGAATGTCCATATACAGAGATATTTGTATTAGAAATTTCCTCCATGACTTTTCTAGCTTTGCCGTTTTGACCAATTACACGAGATTTAATTCGAGATATAGAATGTGATGATTTTTTGAAATACTGAGTAAGATCAATTATGGAAAGGAATTTATCATCGTCAAGAAGATTAGAAGCATTAACTTTTGAGAAACCATGGGCAATAGATTGAACTAAATCAACAGCAAGAAGAGGATTGGAAATTTCATTAGCGCTAGATATATGGACTTCACCACTACGACTATCTATATCGAGACTGACGTTGCATTTTTGTTCAATCCAAAGTTTTGTTTTTCCTGATTTACCGACAATAGATCCAATACGATCAATAGGGATACGAATTGTTTTATCAAACATCATTTTCAGTAATCTCCGTAAAGATAGATTTAGCATCAGGAGTAGTAATACCACGTTTAGAAAAGAATCTACAAAGATTAGTCAAATCTCTTAATAAGAAATCATTAGACATAGGATGTGAAACATCAACTGCAGAACCAAAATCAAACAATATCAAATCTTTAGAATTTTTGAATACATTATATTCAGATAAATCTGAATGAACTAGATGTGATTGCATATATAATTTAGTAATCAAGTTAAGAAGCTCTTCAAAATCTGATTCTTCAACCTCAGTTTCTGAAAGAGTAGGAAAAGGAGCCCCGTCAATACCTTGAAAATCCATGACCAAGACATTTTGTTTTACAGCAATAGGTTTCGGAACAGGAAGATTAACAGAATGTGCTTTTGAAAGATTTTTGAATTCTTTCCGAGCCCATAATTCAATTAGTTTATGCCCATTTGTATTAATATTTTTAAAACGATTGTCTCCTTCGATGTATTGCAGTCTTTTACGAAATTCAGATGCAACTGTAAGATAAATTTTAATGGCAACGTCATTTCCTTCAGGAGTAACCCCCCAGAATATATTCGATTCTTTACCAGAATTAACTATTCCATTCAAATAGGAAAGTGTGCGATTATTAAAAAGAGAATAAAGTGTAAGAAGAGTGGGTTTATTAAAAACGTCTTGAAAAACTTGATAATCTTCAGAACGTTTTTTTAATGAACGATTTAATTTTTCAGAATTATTTACTTTGTTTAATGCTTTTTTAATTGCGCGGTTATCAATTTGAAATGACATATCCTACAAGTCCTTTGGAAGGTGTCCTTGTGATTGTAACCATTCAACTTGCCCTACAGTATATCTCCAAAGAATGTCTCCTCTTTCTCCTGTTTTAAACTCCCAAGGCGCAATTATAACAACATCATTATCACGAATCCAGACTCTACGCTTTAATTTTCCACGTATTCGTCCAATACGAATCTTATCGTCTGCACATTTAATCTGAATAAGCTCACTTCCCAAGTGTTTAACAACTCTTCCGAACATTTCACCTTCTTGAGGCAAAACAATATCTTTGAGAGACTTTTCGTTTAGAACTTTTCGCTTACCCATTATATCACCATATTATTGGAAAAATTAGTAATAAACCCTATTGTAGAAATTTATAAATTAGAACAAAAGACACGCCTTCGATTTTTTTTATTGACTCAATAGATACCAATTCTAAATTAATCGCCAAGTCTACAATATCATTTCCAACAAGATTTAAAGTATCGGATTTTTTTAACAGTTCAATAGCCTGATTTTCGTCAATAACAGTACCGCCAAAGTAATCTTCAGTGATTTCAATTTCATAGTCGCCTTCAGATATGGTTTTTCCAATGTTTACAGTATCACAGATATTTACAATATGAATATTAGCATCAGTTATTGAACGAAAATGAAAGGATTTAGAAGCCATAATTATCGAGAACCTGCAGTGGTTTTTGCTCCACAGGCTTCGCAATTGATAAAATATAGACGTTTGACTTTGTCTAAAGATGTATCATAACTATCACATACAGTACAAACTACGTATTGGCGAATATAGCGTTTGAGGATAAAATCAAAAGAGTCAGGGGTTTTTCTACCGATAAAGATAGCTCGATCACCATCGAGAGATGCAGAAGTAGCAAGTTCTTTGGATAGGAACATCATAAAATGTTCTGTAGTGCGTCTTAACAATTTAGGGTAAATAGAGAAATTTCTAAAGAATGTTTTTTGACCAATCCAGAAAGTTTCGGCTTTGGGGATTTCGATTCTATCTGTTTTCTTTACCTCGACTTTAGACAGTTGATCTTCAATACGGGTTAAAAGTTCTTTATAAGAATCGTCTTTCATCAACATAGAAAATAAGAACAAAAGATATAATTGTTTCCAGTCGAAGGCGAATAATTATAAGGAAACAATTCCGACATACGAATAATGAATCTAAAAGATATAATAAGAGATTATCCTGATTATCCAAAAAAAGGAATAATATTCAAAGACATGTGGCCAGCAATAGAAGATCCTGATGCATTTGAACAGATTTTATCTGAATTTGAAAAAGAATTTGGTGGAAAGATAGATACAGTAATAGGAATAGAATCAAGAGGATTCATATTTGGAGCGGCGTTGGCAAATAGATTAAAGATAAGTTTCATACCTATAAGAAAAAAAGGAAAACTGCCTGGAGAAACGATTTCAAGAGATTTTGAATTGGAATATGGAAGTGCGTCGATTGAGATTAAAAATGAATCATTAAAAGGTAAGAGTATTCTAATAATAGATGATTTGTTGGCAACTGGGGGAACAGTAGAAGCTGCAGCAAAAATGATAGAAGAATTGGAAGGAAATATCATCAGTTTGGGATTTTTAATTGAATTGGATTTCTTGAAAGCAAGAGAGATTTTATCCAAGTATAAGGTATATTCAATATTGAGGTATTAATGAAATGAAGGCAGAAATAGCAATAATCGGTGGAACAGGAATCTATAATACTGAAATTATTTCAAATAATCAAACATTAGATTTAGAAACTCCATATGGTAAAACGTCCGATTCGTTAACAATAGGTGAATTTAATGGTAAAAATATAGTATTTCTTCCAAGGCATGGAAAAAAACACAGTGTGCCACCACATAAAATAAACTTTCGTGCAAACATATGGGCGTTAAAGGAAATAGGAGTAAAGAGAATAATTGCGCCTTGTGCAGTTGGAAGTCTAAGGGAAAATATGGAACCAGGTCATATTGCCATACCTGATCAATTTATCGACAGAACGAAAGACAGAGAAAGTACATTTTATGATCAAGGTACAGTTGCACATATATCTACGGCAGATCCATTTTGTCCTGAATTAAGGGATTTGGCAATTTCAACAGGTAAGAAATTAGACTATGATATTCATGAAAAAGCAACACAAGTTTGTATAGAGGGTCCTAGGTTTTCGACAAGAGCAGAATCAAATATGTTCAGAAATTGGGGGGCAGATACAATAAACATGACGTTATTTCCAGAATGTGTTTTGGCAAGAGAATCACAAATTTGTTATATAGCAATTGCAACAATAACAGATTATGATGTTTGGGCAGAAACAGCGGTTTCACATCATGAAGTACTAAAAACACTCGAAAAAAATGTAGAAAAAACAAATAACATTATTCAGAAGATTATTCCGCAAATAAATAGTGATAGAAAATGTTTATGTGCAAATGCATTGGATGGAGCAATTTAAATAAAAAGAAGATAATATTTGATAGGAGAAAAGTGAGAATAACAAATGAGTAAAATTACAGACAAAAGTTTAGCGGAGAAAGGTAGAAAGTCATATCAATGGGCGAGGGACAATATGCCGGCTCTTGTTACAACGATCAATAAAACTGCTGAAGAATTTTCGTTCAAAGGAACAAAAATAGCAGTGTGTTTACACGTAACAAAGGAAACTTCAGTATTAGTGATGGGATTAAAGGAATTAGGTGCAGATGTATACCTATCAGGTGCAAATCCATTATCAACTCAAGATGATATTGCAGCTTATTTAGATTCAGAAGGAGTAAATGTTTTTGCCTGGAGAGGTCAAAATGATAAAGAGTATCAAGAATGTATAGATGCCACATTAGATGTAGAACCAGAAATAATAATGGATGACGGATCTGATGCTCATATAACATTGCATCAGAATCAGAAATATGAGAAAAATAATGTTATTGGAGGAACAGAGGAAACTACTACAGGAGTAGTCAGGTTGGAAGCATTAGAAAAAAGTGGGAAATTAAAATATCCGATAATAGCAGTAAATAATGCATATACAAAACATCTGTTCGATAATCGTTACGGAACAGGTCAAAGTACTTTTGACGGTATTTTAAGGTCTACTGCATTGTTAATGGCAGGTAAAAAAGTAACAGTCTGTGGTTATGGATGGGTTGGAAGAGGAATAGCAGCAAGAGCAAAAGGTCTTGGAGCAATTGTTTCAGTTTCTGAGATAGATCCAATTAGAGCAATAGAAGCAGTAATGGACGGATTCGATGTAAAGCCAATAAATGAATTAGCAAAAGAATCAGACATATTTGTTACAGCAACAGGACAGAAACATGTTATTGATAAGAATAGTATAAGAAATTTGAAAGATGGTGCAATATTAGCAAATGCAGGACACTTCGATTTAGAAATAGATGTTGCATTTCTACAAGATGTGGCAAAAAATGTAAAAACAATAAGGGATAATTTAGAAGAATATGAATTAGACAATGGAACAAAAATAGTTCTTGTGGCAAAAGGAAGAATTGCAAACTTAGTAGCCGCAGAAGGTCATCCACCAGAAGTAATGTCAATGTCATTTTCGAATCAGCTTTTAGGAGCGGTTAAAATTAAATTAGATCATAAAAAATTGAAGGGATTGATAGACATGCCTAAAGAAATAGATTACAAAGTAGCAAAACATGCATTAGAAGGAATGAAAATAAATATTGATACGCAAACACAAGAGCAAAAAGATTATGGCGAATCTTATGTCATATAATTATGGCAAATAAGGCAAAAGAAACATAGACAAAATTAAAAAGAGAATAGAGAAAGACACCAGTCTACTTATATAATCAATTCGATTTGGAGAAATTTTATTCTTCGTAATAGATTTTAATCCACGTTTAAAGGCTTGACCCCCATCCAACGGACCTAGAGGCAAAGCATTGAATATACCAAGATTAAAATTAATGAACCAGATCCAAAAAAGAAGATTTGTCAAAACTGTATATTGATTTCCTAAACTAGATGTGTAAAAATTTTGCATAGAAGAAGAAAAGGGAATAGCATAACTATCACTAGATGGGAAGGAAAAATATACCAAGATATTAGGAGAAAGAGAAAGTCCGTTTTGATACCTAGATAATGATTCGTCAAGATCGACAGAAGGTCTCATTATTCCAATAAAAGCTTCTTCAGGATTATCAGGACGGCTAGACAAAACAATTTCATAATCAGATGTAACGAATTGTCGCTGAATTGTTAAGACAATACTATCTCCAGGACTAAGTGAATCAAGATTCTGTGAAAAAGAATCAAGATCAGTTACTGGAATATTGTTAAAATGAGTTACAATATCACCAGGAAGCAATCCAGCTATGTTAGCAGGTGAATCTACAACGATTTGACTGACAGGTATCCCGTCAGCAATAGGTTCCATAGTATTAACAACACCAACTAAAAGAAGTAATGAAATAAGTCCTACAACAATATTACTTCCAGAACCTGCAGCAATAATACGACCGGATTTTTTGAAAGATGTAGAGTCTAATTTAGTGTCGTCAACTTCGACGAAAGCGCCAATCGGTAAGAAAAGGAACAGCATAACTCCAGAAGAACGAACGGGAATATCAACCGCTCTAGCAATTACCCCGTGTGAAAGCTCATGAATAACGATTCCAATGAAAATAGCAATCCAGCCATAGATTATTGGAAGATATGGATTAATTCCAGGGATTAAAAGAGCTCCCTGAGGACCTGTTTCACGAGCGATTTCTCGGACTTCAGGAAAAGAAAGGTACAAAGATGCAGTTAATATTAATATCGATATAGCTAAAAGAGAGAATATAGGCATAAGAAAAAGGGATATCCAACTTAGAACAGATATAAAACGAAATTTAGATAACTTTTCTAATAAACGTTGGCCTCTTGAAGTTTTTATTATAACTAAGGGAAAGCGTAAATCAAAATTAGAATTTTTATCTTCCATAGAATAGTGAATAATTTGAAAGGTATAAAGATTAATTGAAAAATAAATATTTTACCATCAGAAGAATAATCAATAAATATTTGAAGGAATTATAATTACTTATTGAAAATACCTGTAAGACGTTGGGATGGAGAATCAAGAAAATGGCTTGATGAATTGGACGGAGTAGTAAAAGCCCCATCAAAAATGAATAAAACGGCCGGAATGCAAGAATTTGACCCTAAAACAGCGACAATTTGTGTAATGTGTGATAAGATAATAACAAAACATCAACTTGATGGAGGAAGAAGAACATACTGGAATGAAGGAATAAGTAATGGAAGATTGATTAAAGCAGGATGGATACATCAAGAATGTTTAGGATTTAATTCAGGCGTATATGAGAAGGCATATATGCCTTAATTAATTATTTTCATTAATTTTATCATTAATTTGTTTTGACATAGCATGTCCTGAAACAATTACTTTGACATCACCTATTTTATCCATTTTCTCTATACTTTTCTTAATATCCATAGAGATTTGTAAAGCAAAAACAGGAGGGCAATATGGAGTTGTCGCATGGTATTTTACTTCAACAGAATTATCTTCAGAAATATTAACCTCGTCAATCAATCCATTTCCTTCACCCATTTCAAGAATAGGGACATTTATTTCTGGATCAACAACTTCAGACATAGCTTCTAAAACATCGTCTTCAGAGAAAGCTGTGGACATATGATACGAGCCTAATTATTCTTCAAGACTGCTTTCTGCATTTTCTGCAACAGAAACTAAAGCTTCGTCGACTCTTACAGCTTCAGTTGGACATACAGTAACACATGCCATACACCAAATACAATCAGATTCACGAACTGGTGCTGCTTTATCAGTAAGATCAAGTTTCTCTTCAGTACCGCTAAATCCGGGATTTTTTGTCCACTCGAAAACACCGACCGGACATGCAGGTAAACATGCACCGTCAGCAACACAATCGTCAAAATCAACTGCTACATAAGTACCGTGAATACCTAAAGGTTCAAATTTTTCTCCAGCTGCTTCATATGCAGATTTTACTTCATCACTTTCGGCAGCAGCGCCATCTTTACCTGGACCCCAAATTAGGTAACCATGTTCAGATCTTGCTACAGGTTTTAATTTCTTTTCGAATTCTTGATCAATAGGCATAATAGCAGTCATTATGTAAAAGTAAAAAAGCGTTATGGTCAATATCAAAGTTGAAAGACTATATAACTGCCGTTATTTTATATTAGTAATAGATTTTTCGGATTAATAGCGTAAATCAACAAGGAGGGATTTTTTCCAGTGCCTTAGAGATATCGGATTCGGAAACTGTAAGAGAGAACCTTACATAATTATCTCCGGCATTTCCAAAGCCTGAACCAGGCGTAACAACTATTCCTTGATCTAATAATTTCATTGCAAAACTTTCACAACTTTCATCGACCTTCATCCACAAATAAAATGTACCAGAAGGCATTTTTACGTCATAACCAAGTTTTGACAGACCAGTATAAAGTAAAGACATTCGATTTTCATATATTTTGATGTTATCAAGAATTTCTTGAGGAGGAAGTCCATTAGAATAACTATCAAGTGCAATTTGAGCTGCATGTTGAATAAATTTAGGCGAACCAGAATCAATTTGATTCTTGATTTTTTTAAGACCGTCGATAAGAGTTTTATTTCCTACGGCAAATCCAATTCGGTATCCAGTCATATTGAACGTCTTTGACAAAGAGTGAAACTCAATGCTGTTTTTTCTTGCATTTTCACATTGTAATATAGAAGGAGCAGAATATCCTCCATAGGTTATTTCAGAATATGCGTTGTCATAAACAATAATAGATTCTTTATCATTACAAATATTCACGATATTATTAAGTTCGGATTGTTGAATAATTGCTCCAGTAGGATTATTAGGATAATTCAAGTATATACCAGAGAAATTAGTATTTTGTAATTGATCACTTTGAGGAATATAATTTGATTCGGCAGATAAATTAATAATTGCGGGCTTGAAAGCATTCAATATAGTTCCACCATGTTCATAAAGTGGATATCCAGGATTTGGTACAGCAATAGTTTCGCCCGAATTTAAAAATGCGCGAAATACGTGTGCAAGACCTTCTTTAGAACCAATCAATGCACAGATTTCTTCATCAGGATTAAGAGATACGTTAAAACGTTTTTCAAACCAAATAGAAATACTATCACGAAAGGATTTTTCTCCTGAGCTCGAGGAATAATTATGATTTCCAGGAATTGAAAGACCTTCAATTAAGGCATTATTAATGAAATTTGGTGTTTTCAAGTCAGGATCGCCTATACCAAAACTGATAAGATCAACGCCTTCTTGGCGTTTTTGAGAAATTAAAGCCTCGAGTTTAGCAAAAGGGTATGGAGGAAGTGAATTTAGAATACTTGAGTGTTTCATTTAAACCACGTAACAACTTTTTGACCCTTAATTAAATCATTTATAGTTTCTCTTTGTCGAATTATTTTGCAATTCTTTTTGTTAATCATTACTTCAGCAGCTCTAGGCCGAGTGTTGTAATGTGAACTCATTGAGAAGCCATACGCTCCAACATTCAATATAGCTAATAAATCACCTTCTTGTACACTACCAAGTTTTCTATTTTTAGCAAGAATATCCGTATTTTCACATATTTGTCCACAAATATTTACAGGTTTCTTCGGGTGAGAATTTAATCTACTAGCATTCAGGACATGATGATAGGCATCATACAAAGCAGGTCTTAATAATGTATTCATACCTGCATCAACACCAATGTAATTTATAGGACCTGATTTTATTGAATGAACACTTGTTAATAGTATGGTAGAATCAGCTACTAAATATCTTCCAGGTTCAACAAATAACCAAGGATTATTAAGAATTTTAGAAGATTTTTTGCCATTAAAAATTTTACCAATATCAGAACCGACTTTGTTAATGTCAAGGGATTTTTCTGGAGGTTGGTAAGGAATTCCAAAGCCACCACCAATATTTACAAAATCTAAGGGAATTTTACATTC
>JAKUSK010000019.1 GCA_022449325.1 Nitrososphaerales archaeon
AAATAAAATTCTTATATTCTTAATGTTGTTTTAAATCTTAATGAATAATTCTGTGGAATGTGATGCTGTATTAACATTAGAAGACGGTAGTAAATTTCACGGAACTGGTTTTGGCAAACCTTCTACCGTTATTGGCGAAGTAGTGTTTACTACCGGTATGGTTGGTTATACCGAATCTTTGACCGACCCTTCATTTGGCGGCCAACTTTTATCATTTACTTATCCTTTGATTGGAAATTATGGCGTTCCTGATTATACTAATTGCGATGAATATTCTCTCCCAGCACACTTTGAATCTTCTAAGATCCAACCTAGTGGAGTTATTGTCAATGAATTATGTACTACGCCAAATCATTGGAGTTCTACAAAAACATTTGACGAATGGCTTAAATCAGAAGAAATAACTGGAATTTCTAATATTGATACTAGAAGTCTTACTCTGAAAATCAGAGAATCAGGTGTTATGATGGGTGCTATTAGTTACGAACCAAATAATCCTAGTGATCCTGATTCTATTCTAAGTAATGCAAAGTCCTACGAAACTTTCGAATTTTTTAAAAATGTAAGTACTCCATCTCCTAAAACCTATGGAAATAGCGATGATAAAATTGTAATTATAGATTTTGGAGTAAAAAATGGCATCATAAGGAATGTATTAAAGCGAAATTATTCTGCTATAGTTGTTCCATATAACTACACTCTTGAACAAATCATGGAGTACAATCCTAAAGGTGTAATTGTTAGTAATGGACCTGGAGATCCTCAACGTTGCACCGACTATCTTGATACAATTAAACAAATTTGTAACTCTCCAATTCCTACTTTAGGAATATGTTTAGGCCATCAATTAATTTCACTTTCCCTTGGTGCATCAACTTATAAATTACCATATGGACATCGAGGTCAAAATAAATCTTGTCATGATTTGGTTAGCGATAGGAGTTATGTAACTAGTCAAAATCATGGTTATGCTGTTGATCTTGATTCTTTGTCTAACACAAAATTGAAACCTTGGTTTGTTAATCTTGATGATAATTCTTTAGAAGGAGTTAGACACGAAAATAATTCCTGTATTGCAGTGCAATTTCATCCAGAAGCACATCCTGGTCCTTATGATACCTCTTATGTTTTTGATGAATTCTTTAACATGATAAACGGTGATTCAAATTGAGTAATACAATCAAAAAAATTCTTGTTCTTGGAAGTGGAGCAATAAAGATTGGCGAAGCAGGAGAATTTGACTACTCCGGCAGTCAATGTATTAAAGCTCTCAAAGAAGAAGGAATAGATGCTATTCTAGTTAATCCTAATATTGCTACAATTCAGACTGATTCTCGTATATGTCCCAAAGTATATTCTGTCCCTGTAGTTCCCGAGTTCGTTACTAAAGTTATTGCTAAGGAAAGACCTGATGCAATTCTCTTGAGTTTTGGAGGCCAAACTGCATTAAATTGCGGAATTCAACTCGACAAACAAGGAATACTGTCAAAATACAACGTTAAGGTATTGGGTACTAAGATTCGTGGTATTGAAATCACAGAAGATCGCGACCTTTTCAAACAAAAGATGACTGAATCAGGTATTGATACTCCAAAAAGTCGTGCGGTATATTCCATTGAAGAAGCAAAAGAATTAGTCGAAGAACTTGGTTATCCTGTTATGATTCGTGCCGCTTACACATTGGGTGGTAAGGGAGGCGGTGTTGCACATAATGAATACGAACTTGACGAGATTGTTATGAAAGGAATTGCCAATAGTCTTACTAAACAAGTTTTGATTGAAGAATATCTTGGCGAATGGAAACAGATTGAATATGAAATAATGCGCGATGCCAAAGGTAATTGTGTTACTGTTTGTAATATGGAAAATGTCCTTGGAATGAAAGTACACACCGGTGATAATATTGTTGTAGCTCCCTCACAAACCATTACCAATAGGGAATACCATAAACTGAGAGAGATTGCAATTAAAGCTGCTACTGCATGTGAAATTGTCGGTGAATGTAACGTTCAATTTTCTTTAGATCCTAATTCAGAAGATTACAATGTAATTGAAATTAATGCAAGATTATCCCGTTCTTCTGCACTTGCGTCGAAAGCAACTGGATACCCTCTAGCATATTTAGCTGCTAAAGTTATATTGGGTAAAACTCTTCCCGAACTTTTCAATCAAGTTACTGGAGTAACTACTGCTTGTTTTGAACCATCTCTTGATTATCTTGTAGTTAAAATGCCCAGATGGGACCTCAAAAAGTTTGAAAATGTTTCAAGAAAAATCGGAACACAAATGAAATCAGTTGGAGAAATTATGTCGATTGGAAGCTCTTTTGAAGAGGCTCTTCAAAAGGCTATTCGTATGGTCGATATCGATAAATTAGGACTCTGTGAACCAAATTTCCATACTAATTCTGATCCTGAAACTCTTGAAGATAATCTGGTTCATTTTAGCGATGAAATTCTCTTTCATGTCGTTGAAGCCCTACGTTCGAATATGCCTCCTGAAGAAATCTCAAGAATATCTACTATTGACAAATGGTTTGTTGATAAAATCAATAATGTTGTTGATATTGAACGTAAATTACTGGAAAATCCTGATTCTAATAATAAATCACTCATTTTTGATGCAAAAAAGAAAGGATTTTCAGACAAACAATTATCTCTTTATTTTGACAAAGAAGAATCTGAAATTCGTAAAATCCGAACCAATTATGGTATTCTTCCTCGAACTAAACAGATTGATACCCTTGCTGCTGAATGGCCCGCACAAACAAATTATCTGTATATAACTTATGATGGTTCAATCGACGACGTTAAACCTTCTAATAAGAAAAAACTTATCGTTCTTGGTGCAGGCACTTATAGAATAGGCAGCTCTGTTGAATTCGATTGGTCTACAATGAATATGGTATGGGCATTGAAGGAACGTGGTTATGATGTTATAGTGGTAAATTGTAATCCTGAAACTGTTTCTACTGATTATGACATGAGTGATAGTTTATATTTCGAAGAACTCACTCTTGAAAGAATTCTTGATATATATGACAAAGAACAACCTGATGGTCTTGTTGCATGCGTTGGAGGACAAGCTGCAAATAATCTTGTTAACAAATTACACAACTATGGCGTTAAATTATTCGGAACTTCTAGTTCGAATATTGATCGCGCTGAAAATCGTGAGAAATTTAGTGCATTATTAGATGAAATTGGTGTTTCCCAACCTTCATGGCAAACATTCACTTCCTTTGATACTGCATATGAATTTGCTAAAGAACAAAAATATCCTCTTCTTGTAAGACCTTCCTATGTTCTAAGCGGCGCTGCAATGAGAGTGATTTGGACTGATGATAATCTTAAAACTTTTCTTGAAGATGCAGCTAAAGTTAATGCTGATTATCCGGTTGTTGTAAGTAAATTCATTCAAGACGCTCGAGAAATTGAAGTTGATGCTGTATCTGACGGCGATAATGTCTTTATTGGAGCGATTCTTGAACATATAGAAAAAGCAGGCGTACATTCAGGAGATGCAATAATGACTATTCCTCCTCGAACTTTAGATCCTAGTGAAGAAGCCTTGATTATAGATTATACGAATAAGATTGCCAAGCAACTACAAATTAAGGGACCCTTTAACACACAATTTATCGTTAAAGACGGATCTGTTTCTGTTATCGAGTGTAATCTCCGTGCCTCGCGTTCAATGCCCTTTGTTTCAAAATATAGTGGTGTTAACCTTATGCAAATGTCTGCTTCTGCAATATTGGGACAAACAATTTCTTCTAGTTTTCATCATTATCGTAATATTCAATCTGTTGGTGTAAAAGTTCCTCAATTTTCTTTTATGCAATTAGATGGTGCAGATCCAAATCTTGGAGTAGAAATGCAATCTACTGGGGAAGTTGCATGTTTTGGAAAAAATTTCTATGACGCTTTTCTTAAATCACTAATTTCCGCTGGTTATAATATACCACGTAAAAATGGCAGCATCCTTGTAAGTATCGGCGGTAATGAGAAAAAACAAAAACTCTTACCTGTCATTAAAAAATTCTCTAAACTTGGTTTTAAGACCTTTGCTACAGAACATACTGCTGATTTTCTTGATTCTAATAACATTGATTCTATTGCACTTTACAAAATTGGTGAATACGAAAGGAAACCTAATCTGGAAGATTATTTAATTAAACGCGAATTCGATTTAATCATTAATGTTCCAATGATTAAATCTTCTAACAATGCTGATTCAATCATAGAAGATGAATATCTAATACGTAGAAAAGCCGTTGAATTAGGAATTCCTGTAATCACAACAATTGAATTGGCTGAAGTTTTTGTCGAAGGCCTTGATTGGCTCAATGAAAATACACTCACAATCACGGAAACTGCTAAACAATAAATTCCTAATTTAAGTTAAATTTCTCTTTAATAATTGGTATAATCTCTCTTAGATCTTTCTTATTCACAATCGAATCTGATTTCTCGTTAATTAATTCTGTTCCATTAAAAGAGATTCTTAGTCCTGCCACATCAAATAATTTTATGTCATTGGCTCCATCTACAGTTATTACAATATCTTCTTTTTGTTTCTTCATCATTTTTATTGTATCTTTTATTGGTATTGTTTTGTCTGATCCTACTATTACATCTACTCCTTGTAATTTACCCTCGCCAAAAATCAATTTATTCGAGAATGCATAGTCTATTTGTAATTCTTCTTTAATTCTGTCAATTAAAATATCTGGACCTCCAGATACAGTTAAAGTCTTAAACCCTAATCTTCGTAATTCATCAAATGTTTCTTTTGCACCTTCCATAATAGGCATGTCATCTGATACTCTTTTACAATCATCATATGACACTCCTTTTAATTCATTGATTCTTTCTATGAGACCTTTTTCCCATTCTATCTCTCCACTTATTCCTTTCTTCGTTATCTCCCAAATCTCTTCTTCTTTTCCAACGACTTTAGCTAATTCTGGTAAAAATTCACCATCGATTAAAACTCCTTCTGTATCAAATATTGCTAACAATGACTATATCCTCTTGATTAACAATTAAATAAAATCCGTTAACTAATAAACCTGTATAAAATATTATACGTATCTTTTTAATTCTGAATTACTTTCTGCTAATTCTTTTAATATTACTGCACTAGTTTTATCAATTAAACTCATTCCCTTTCCTGAAATAATTCTTCCTTTTAGTTCCTTTTTCTCAATATAACCTGCTGATTCTAATTGTTGTAATGGTTTCCTAATTGCTGATTGTCCTGCACTTCTTTGATGTCTTTTTGCGAATTTAATTTTCTTTTTACCACCGTAAAAATCTTGCAAATCAGATAGTCCTATAGGTCCATGTAAGTATACTTTTCTCAGTAAAGACGCACACCTTTCATACCACCAATCATTATTTTGTGGAGGTCTTTCTGCATGTGACCCTGTTTTAACAAAATCTGACCATTCAGGAGGTTTGACAATTTCTTCATCCTTAAGCTTTAACGCTAATATTTCAATCAACTTGTTTGCTGGTACTTCATTCACGTTTGTCAAATTCAGATTCACAATAATTTATATCATATATAGGTTTGACTCTAGATTCTCATCTTTCTATAAGTAAAACCACAATGCAGACATGTGATATTGATTGATTTTCTTATCTTCGAGAGTCGTATTCTTGAATTAAATCCTGGTACAATGAATCTCTTACATTTATGACAAAATAACATTCTTTGTGAAAAGCCTGATTTTATGTTGAATTTTTTAGAAAAATCTCTCGCTTGTTTTGCTTGAATCTCTGCAAGATTATGATTATGTTTTAATGATTTCTCTATCTCTGACGATAGATAATCTACTCTGTTTTCTGCTATTTGACGTTTTTTCTTCTTAATATTCAATGAATCTACAAAATCTATTTATCATTAAGAATTTTTTATACATTGTGGAACATCTTACTATTGTATTGACTGAATCTGCATTGGAACTTCTCCCAGACGAACTCAAAAAAACTTCTAAATCCTATAATAACGACCATATATTTCTTGATAAAAGTTATCATTCTCACCTTATGAAAAATCTCGACAACATCGATAAAAGAGGACGACCTGATATAGTACATATGAGTTCTCTTTCAATTACCTCTACTCCTTTATACCTGGACAATCAAATCAAATATTATATACATACAATTTCAGATCATGTAATTGAACTTAATTTTGGTGTACGATTACCAAAATCTTATCATCGTTTTATTGGATTGTTTGAGAAATTATTCCATAACTATCTAAATAATGAGGAATCTGATCCATTAATTAACATATATGAATCTTCATTCTCTAAACTTATGAATGATATTGATTCTGATCATGTTGTTGGATTATCTAGGCAAGGCTCTTCACTTTCTTCCAATTACTTGTCTGACAAAATAATTAATTCACCTCGTCCAACTTTATTAATTGGTGGATTCTCTCATGGAACATTCTCTAAAAATGTTCTTGATTGCGTAGACGATTTAATATCTCTCGGTAATTCCAATCTTGAATCCCATACTACATGTTCTAGAATTATATATGAAATTGAGAAACATAATCCTGATTTTTCATAAATATTTTTTATCTACTAATATCTCTTAGAATCTAGCGGTTGTCGTCCAGACCTTTAATTAGGGGAAAACTTGGTTAGGACACGGGGTTTCCAACCCCGGAACACGGGTTCAAATCCCGTCGACCGCATTCTATAAAATTAAAATATATACATATTGCAAACATTATATTCTATAATATAGAAATTTATTCACTGCCGAGGTAGCTCAGCCTGGGAGAGATTATATAACTCCAGCACTCCGCTGAAGCCGGAGCTGTCGCCGGTTCAAATCCGGCTCTCGGCATTTCTAATTAGTTATATATTATTTTCCTAATTTTATTCTGTGTCTCAAAACATTTTTTCAGATAAAATCGAGCTCCTTGTTTTAGATTTAGATGGAACTGTCTTTGGCAATTCTAGACTTCTAATTGAAGAAATTGAGAATATTAGAAATCTTGTAGATAGTGGTGTTCGTATAGTCATCTCTAGCGGCAGAACTTTACATTATGTTCTTGGTATAACTAGATGTCTCGGACTTGAAGATATTGTTATTTGCGAAGAAGGCACGGTTACTTATGATTGCCGTAATCATGAATTGATTTTATTGGGAGAGCAGAAGGACCTTATCTTACTCAAAAACAATCTCTCTTCTTGGTTGCCTTTCTGTATTATTCCAAAAGAAGCACATCATGACAAAAGTGTCATCATTGCTCTTGACCGAGAACCTCGAATAAATGTAGACGATTTTCTTAACGAAGTATCGGAAGTTCTTTCTGAAAAAAATCTTGATCTAAACCTTACTAGATCTGACGAAATGATTAATCTTATGCCTCCTAACATTACTAAGGGATATGCCTTAGATAAGGTCTTAAAGTCTGAAAAAATTAATCCTAATTCTGTTGTTGCTATTGGAGACTCTCTTAATGATCTGTCTGTATTTGACGTGGTGAAGTATTCTATCGCTGTTTCTAATTCTCACGATTTAGTAAAAGAGAAATCATCTTACACATCAGATAAAACTAATGGCCATTGCGTTTCAGAAATTATTGATTTTATTCTTTCTAATAATAAAAAATATTAATTATTTTTACAAAAATCATTTTTATTCATCGAGTCATTTCCTAATATATGGAAGTTGAATCTTGGAATCCCGATTGGGGTGACTTAAACGAATTTAATATGAGAAAACGTCTTGAGGAAGAAGGATTTAGTGTGATTACTTATTCTTACAGTCCTGGTACATATTTCTCTGAACATTCACACACTATTGATAAAAAAGATACAGTACTTTCTGGCAAATTCAAAATGACTGCTCTTGGTAAAGAATTCATCTTGGGGCCTGGAGATATGTTACTTGTTCCTGCTGGAACTGTTCATACTGCTGAAGTTATCGGAAATGAACCTGTAATTAGCCTTGACGCAACTAAATATTGATTTAATTAGAACTTTTTTATTCCTATTACAAAACCAATAACGAACGGTACTGCCATTTCTAATTGCAGTAAAATTATTGCCCCTAACGAAGTAGCCAAAGTTGCTGCTTGCCCAAAAATATATTCTGCTATATAATTAAAAATCGGTAATGTATCTGCATAACCTGAAGCAGGGATGATAAAAAATATTATGCCAATGAGAACGACAAGAATCTTTGCAACTCGTTTGAAAAGGTATGCAGAGGCGATACCACCAACTAATGAGTATCCCATAATTGTAATTATTGGTGTAATTTCTACCATTAATTTAATTACGTGATTCTCGCAGATAAATTTTTGTTAAATGTGACGCCGTGAGCGGGATTTGAACCCGCGATTCCTTGCGGAGACAGGATATTTGCAGAATAGCAATCCTGCGCCTTACCAGGCTAGGCAACCACGGCATAAGAAATGTCGGCATTGCCATTATTAACGTTTAAAAAAATTGAAAAAAATATATAAATTAATTAGAATTTTCCAGTTCTGAAAACTCTTATTCCTGCTATTCCAATCCATAGACCAAGAATTACTGCTTCTATAAATTCAGGAATAGCTACTCCTTCAGGATAAATAGTACCTATTGGCGTTCCCAATATTCCAAGAACTGCACCTCCAATTACTACTAATGAAACTATTCCAGATCCAATCGAAAATATTGCAAAATTCTTATCCCTTGTACGTCTTTCCACTCCAATCATGATTAACCCGATTGGCGTAAAGATAAAGTAAATTAATGCTACAATTAAATGAATTGTATCCGAAACACTGTATGGAAATACTCCCACTAATGCCAGGTTTATTCCACCGATAAATATTAGAGAGTATGCTATCTTGTTCATTAAATTATCTGGAATGGTTTTTCTGGTCGAAGAAACGAAAATAGCTATTAAAAGTCCTGCTACAATCATGCCTCCATTAAATGTCCATGTTGCAATCTGTGTGTCACCTTCTTGTGCAAATTGTGAGATAAGTCTTCCTTCTTGTTCAACACCCAAGTCACTTAGCGCATGTGTTGGCCACTCAAACCAAGGTGAGAAATAAATAGAAACTAATACTGCTAAAATCCCGATTATTGGACTAGCTATTCCTATTAATCCAAACTTTCTTACTTTGATGTTTTCCGCCATCGTTATAATCTATATACGCATAAAGACGTTTAAGATTAATGGCAACAGCGCCACTGGGATTCATATAAATCCCAAGCCCTTTTCCAATCTTACAAAGTCATTCACGTAGACGTGAAAGCGCAACCACCCTACTATACGGATGCTCCCTCCCGGACCTGTCCGGTTTCAGTAGTTGAAGAATTACTATTTCCTTCGAAATAGCTATCTCTTGTGACCACCAATCACGGCGTGATTTCATTCAAGCAAGATGGCAGGTACCTGAAAATTATACTTTAACCAGTGGTTACTGGTGCTGCGTATAGCCGGTTTCAGCAAGGAGGACGGCTATCCCCCCAACCCTACCTGTTGCCAATATAGTAATTATTTTCATAATATATAGATGACTTGTTATTTTTACACTTGATTACTTCTTTGACGTGCATAAATCGTAACAATCAATACAAACAATACCGACGCAATAGAAAATACAATTTGATTTTCTGTTCTTGAATAATCATCTTGTAACTCATTTACAAAGAATACATTATCTGGAACATTTTCTATTCCTGTATTTCTTTCAATTACATCTGATAATCTGGTATTGTCTATATCATCAACAATATCTTTCAAGTCGGGATCATTCAAATAGAATAAACGATCTGCGTTTCTAGTCCTTTCAAATTGTTCTTTAATTATATAATATCCTGTTTCTCCAAGTGTCGAATCCTCTATATGTTCTTCTGCCAATATTCCAATAATTGGATCCAATTCGTCAACATTTCTATAAGTCTTACTCAATCGTCTTATTACTTCTTGATCTGAACTTATTTCATCAAATTCAGTTACGGGAATTAAACCAATCTCTTTTCGTATTGAATTATAATCTGGTATTCCGTGGTCTCTTGCTCTTATAATATCTAAAACACATAAATCTAAACCTCCTCTTCGAGGCTCTTCAAATAAAAAGTTCCTAATACTGTCGTGATAATATATGTCACTCGCTTGTTGCTTAGTTACAATTACTCCTTTTATTATAGAATCAATTCCATGTTTCTGAATAATTGCTGGATTGAAAAACCCTTCATGCATTGGAATAGTTTGTTCTACGTCTGTTTTATTGACTAGAACAAATTGTTCCCCTATTTGACTATGTCCAATTCTAAATGCTACGACAGAAAACAAATGCGAGATTTGCGGATTCACTGATTTATCATACGCTACATACGGTTCTAATTCAATCCCTAACGATGGTATGAATTCATTATATGTTATTGACTGGATTATTGCAGTGTTTATCTTTCTTGCCCTCTGAAATATCTCTTCATCACTGAATCCCGGATTTTCATTCAATATTTCTTCCGCAATACGATTATGCTCTCTCACAAACAACGTATTTACTGCTGTAAGTGCAATGTTCTCATTTGCTCTTGTATCTCCTGAAAAGAAAGCCAACCCTCTTACTCGTTGTTCTTCTATTGAATTCGCAGGAGCTAATCGCAATAAATCTCCATTATCATGTTCTGTCGTAATTAATTTCCCTCCTTCAAATGTTCTTAATTCATTTGCACGTTGTTCTGATGTTCCATATATTACACTTCCATCCAACCAAGGAGTAACAGTGTTTATTTGTTCACGGTTATTCTCTCTTGATAATCCTGTCCTTGCGTCAGATAGACTCCGAAATACTGACATCATTGTTTGATTTTCTCGATAATGTGGGTCATTTTCTGGAGCAATAATTTGTATTCTTTCTAAATCCTGTAATCTTGTATCAAAAACTGCCGTTGGTGTGAAATCTAGATCATGAGAAATGAATTGACCCCATACCCAATTCATATCTGATAAATTTCTTTCATCAATAATATTTGAACCTAATTGCTGTTCACATACTGTATTACTAATAACTCTGGCATTAGGACTTTCTAAATTAGATAATTCTGATATTTCATCTGAATAAGCTTGAGTTACTAATCTTCGTAGAGTTAAATTTGCCTCTCCCCATTTTAAATTTTCTTTGTTATTATTTGAACCATTAAAAGTATAAGTGTCTGACACATTAATTGCTTGATACTGTCCAAACACAAATGATGGTAGTAATATTAACAAACTAATTGTCAATATTACTATTTTCTTCATTTGCTAGACTCGTTTATTAATTATTTTTTATTTCGGAAGTGATTTTGCTAATTGTTCCACTTTCTTTACAGTTACTGAACCAATAGTTAGTTCTCCAGTAAAAGTAAACTTTGGACCGAATATTGCATAATTAATTGGTGCTTCGTTTTCATCAAAGAGCGCTGTATATGAAAATGTTTTTCCATCTACTGCAACAATTTCTGATTTGAATGGTTCAGGTTTTACTCTTGAACCATATATGGTTCCTCCAGCCGACGCTTCAGTAAAACAATCTCCTGAATCACTTTCTAAAATAACTGTTGAATTTTCTGATTCATCAATTGATTTTACATGAAGGGTTGATGTTGACATTAACATGAAGAATGTATTAGCCTCAATAGGAACTTCACCCATTAAGTATGTTGGCATGATAAAAGCTTCTGGATTGTTGTCTACTCTACAAAATGCTCTTTTTTGATCAAAATAAAATGTTTCATCCATTTTTACTGTAGGTTGTTTATCAATAACATTTGGCATATTTTTTACATTACTTCCTCCACCATATATTGCCCATCTTTGTAGGTCTTCTAATTGTTCATTTAAACTGACTAAATCAGTTTGTAATTGGGAATTCTTGTCTCTTTCTTCTGCCAAGTTTCCATTTGAATTCAGGAATCCCAGTCCGCCTATTCCTAGACCTACTGCAGCTCCTCCTGCATATTTTATGAAATCTCGTCTGTTTTGTTTGTCAGGTTGTATGTCTGCCATGGCATAATTTATCAACAGCTTATTTATATATATAACGGCATTATATTATATTTTTTTTATCTTAACATAGACCAAATCAATGCCTTATGCATATGTAATTTATTATCAACTTGTTGCCAAATTACTGAATTCTTACCATCGATTACACTATCTGATACTTCCTCTCCACGTACTGCTGGTAAACAATGCATGAATATCGCATCATCCTTAGCTTTTGACATTATCTTATCCGTAACTCTGTATTTTGGCAGAAATACTTTCTTCTTTCCTTCTTTATTTTTGTCTCCCATTGAAACTATTTTATCTGTAACTACTACATCCGAATCTATTACTGCCTTCATTGGATCTGTACTGATTGATAATGATGACTTGTTCTTCCTCATTATCTCCTTCGCCACTTCGATTATTCCTTTATTTGGCGAATATTTACTTGGACATGCAATGGAGAAATCGGCACCCAACTTTAATGCTGCAAACAAGAAGTCATTTAATACATTGTTGCTATCTCCTATCCATGTTATTTTTAGGTTACGTAGTGTCTTCTTTTTCTCTATTATTGTTTGTATATCTGATAATGCTTGACATGGATGATTTGTATTTGACAATGCATTAATTACTGGAATAGAAGAATTGTCGATAAATTCTTGTATGTCTGAATTATGATATGTACGCATTGCTACAATATCTACATATTCTGATAATGTTCTTGCAGTATCTTTTATTAATTCTCCCCTTGATATTTGTAAATCTGATTCACTGAGAAATATTGAATTTCCTCCCATTTGTTCCATGGCAATCTCAAAACTCAATCTTGTCCTTGTTGACGGTTTTTGAAAAATCAATGCTAAAGTTTTATTCTTGACTTTTTTTAACGATACATTTTTTCCATTTTTAAATTTTCTCGCAATTCTTACCATCTCCGATATGTCTTTTGCATCTAATTCACTCACGGTCATCAAATTTTTCATCATATTCACATCTTGCTATTGAAATAGCCCTGATAAGAATCTCTCTTCATTAAACTTTTCAAGGTCTTTATACTCTTGTCCAGTCCCTATATATATTATTGGTTTTCCAGTCTCGCTCAATATTGATAATATTGCTCCTCCTTTTACATCTGCGTCTACCTTTGTCAAAATCGATCCATTAAAATCGGTAAATTTGAAAAATTCATGTGTTTGCGATACTAGGTCATTCCCTGCAAGAGAATCTCCTATGAATACAGTAAAATCTGGATTAACTACATTTTTTATCTTCAATACTTCCTGCATTAGATTACTATTTGTTTGAACTCTTCCAGACGTGTCAATTATTACTGCATCTATGTTATGAGTCTTGGAGTATTCTACTCCATCTCTTGCTACTGCAGCTGGATCTGAACCGTATTTTTGTGATATTAATTTTAATTCTAATCTATCTGCATGTTCTTTTAACAGATGACCAATTTTTGCTACTGTAGTTGTTTTTCCTGATCCGTTTATTCCAACAATTAATATTTTGAATGGTTTACTTTCTTTTGAATTAATTAGTTGAATTAAATCAACGTCTTCTACCTTTTGAAATATTTCTTTAATGGTTTTTGTATATTCACTTTTAATTATTTCTTTGAATTCATAGCTTCTAGCAAATTTCTTATCAATCATTTGTTTCTTTATGTTTT
>JAKUSK010000002.1:0-7158 GCA_022449325.1 Nitrososphaerales archaeon
ATTAACCCGATAACGTATTCAGCAGATCTAACTAGAACTTTATTTATCACTGGAGAGATTACCAGTAATGTAATTTTTGATTTCCAGGTTCTTTTTGCTTTCTCTGCATCATTAATGATAATAGGTTCATTTGTAGCAAGGTATTACGGATTCAAGGAATAGATATAATTTAGAATAAGATGAGTAATTAGTATGAGATTGCTGAAATTACAATTAACGATTTTAGGTACGATGGGATTACTAATTGGGTTATCGACATTAATTTTTTCAATAATTCTCTTGATGTTAGGAGGAACGTATAATATATGGTTCATAATTGTTTTGGTAGGTATTTTTCATTTTATTCAGTGGATCTATGGACCAAAAATGGTGGAAAAAATGTATAAAGTTAAAGAATTAAAAAAAACAGACAACATACCCTGTGCCAATCCTGAAATAAAAAGTATTAATGGACAATGGATTTACGATACAGTAGAGAGAATTTGCAAGAGTGCAAATATGCAAGTTCCAAAAATTATGTATTCAGATGTTAAAGTACCAAATGCATTTGCGTATGGTTCACCAAAATATGGAAAAAGAATAGCTATAACACAAGGATTAACAAACATGGCTAATCCAAGCGTTGAACTTGAAGAAATAGAAGCGATAATAGGTCATGAATTAGGTCATATAAAACACAAAGACGTTGAAGTTATGATGGTAGCGTCATTTTTACCATCTATACTTTCAACTCTTGGGCATAGCTTAATTTGGAGTTCAATGTTCAACAGAAGAAACAGTGGAGGAACGCTTGCAGTAGCATTTGCGGCAATTATTGGATCGTTTATTTTAGGTTTAGTGTGCAAGTCTTTAGGTCGTAGAAGAGAAGAATATGCAGATATGTTTGCAAGACAACATGTAAAGGAAGGCGGAAGGAAATTACAAGAAGGTTTAGTAAAAATTGTTGAAAATCAGGAAGAATTAAGGTTAAAAAAACATAAAGATATGAAAATTTCTGGATTTAGTACATTGATGATAAGTAATCCAGATTCTTCGCATAAAGACATAGTATCTCTTCAAAAATCTAAAATTAAATTATCAGATAGAGAACTAGTAGAGAGATATGCTAAAAAAGAAATTTCGTTCAAGGAGCATCTCCTTGAACTTTTGAGTACACATCCAAATATCACGAAGAGATTGAATGCTTTAGGAAAGAAATAGTTCTTTCCTAATATTCAATATGTGTCCATTCGCCTTTTGGACCATAAGTTACACCGAATTCCTTTTCCATGAAGGTTTTGTAGTCATCCAAGGTAACATGTTTCCAATTGTCGAATATTTCTGGCATTTCAGAGAGTAGCCAATTCACATCCTGTGTGATAAAGAGTCCAGGTGCTCCATTAACGATAAATGGAGGTGTGACTTCACAGCTCTTTTCCCAGAGTTGTAATTGTTTGTCTAGCTTTTCAAATACTGCTTTACCAGTATCTGCATTTCCATTGCCAATAAGAGAATAATCTCCTGCTTTTGCTTTGGCATATGCGTCAACAAGTTTGTCTCCAATGATTCCGAATTCCATTAAGAAACCACTGAAATCAGGATATGCATTGTACATAGGTTCGTGTTTACCAGATGGAGTTCTTCCGACTAGCAAATATTCAACTGCTTCTTTTGCACTAACTCGTTTGGCAAAGAAATCTAATTCAGCATTTCTTTCAAGAAATACATGGGCAGAACACGGTGTTGCGGATCTATCATATAATAAATGACCCCATTTTGGTTCGTAGAAAATTCTTTCAGGGAAGAATTCATGTGTTACTTTACCAAGGTATTTTTTGCATCCTGATGCGCCAAAGTCTGCTAATGCGTTTTCGAGCATAGGTTCATTCTCAATGAGAATAAAGTCCAATCCAGGGAAACCGCCAGTTCTTGCATAAAGCGATTTTTCAGTTGGCCAAAATGACCATGTACCATCATCATTTTCTGAGATTTCAATCCAGTCTTCTTGGCACATAATACCAACGCCTGCAACCACTTCGTCAACTTTTGCTTGGAAGTCGCTTTCAGAAAGGTCTGGATGTTGTTTCTTAAGAATTATCTCGTATCTACGACGTAATTCTTGTCTTCTAAACTTTTCATTCTTTTCAGCAAAGAATGATGTTGCAGTGGTCTTACCAGTGCCTGTAGGACCTGTAAATGTAGTAGCAGTTCCTCTTTGGTTTAGAATACCTGATCCTGCATGTGCAGAAATAACGTCGACAAGAGATAATATTGCCATTAATGGGGACAATACACCACGAGACTTTACTTCGCCATGATAATCAGTGTTGATTGTTGTAATAGTGATTTCATCAGGTAATTCAGCTAATGGTACGAATAGTACAAAGTTTGATGATGAAATTGTATTTTTATCTGGATTATAGAAACGTGAATCAGAATAAGATTCAGGTAATCCTAATTCTTTTGCGGAAGAACCCTTTTCTTTTAATTTAGAAAGGATTGAGTTGAAATCCTCTTCAGTTGTTGGAAGATTGATTACTGATCTAATCTTAACATTAGGGATACTACGACCGATTTTATCAAATCGAGATTGGATAATCTTTCTTAGGTCAAGCATTTCTTTGTCATCTAGATCAAAGAAGTTAACATCAGTAGTTAGATTGAGATATGGTGCATTTCCTTCATGTCGGTATTGAACACCAGCACATAGATAGTCACGAGTTAAGGTAGCTGTATCGTCAAGAATTTCAAATGCCTTTAACCAAGCATCAGCTTCAGCACAATCTATATCGGCATCAGTTTTAGATAGACGTGTAACTAAACGTTCTGCTCTACCCATGATGATTGTATTATTTGAATTAATTACTGCACCAGTCATTGGTTTGAAATCTTTTCGATCACGTAATACAATTTCTCCACGATCGTTTGTTCCAATTTGTTGGAAGTTTGGATAAATTTTTAACCAAACGCCAAATTTAGGGGTTTGATCGTTCCAAAGAGTACCAACCGGAAGTTTTATACCAGCAAACTCTTTTCCTCTTGTTTTAGCAAGGTTAAGAACTTCATTAGGAATTAGGTATTGAGCAGTAACAGTTTTCATATCATCACTCATAACACGATATCTTACTCCAAAGTTTTTAACGGGATTTCCCTCAACACTCATTTTGTTTTTATCAAGGGCTTGTTCGTCGACAAATATAATAGATCCGTCATTAAGACGAACTACCATGTCAGTATTGTTTTTATGTTGATCTTGAATATAGTCTTCAAGATTTAATGTAGTTGTTTGACTCATTACTAATATTTGAAAAGTTCACACTAATAAACTATTATGAGTTTTGTCAGTCGCGAATGCTCTCTAAACTGCTAACCGCACTCCAAATGGTCACTCTAGAAAAGGAAGGGATATTTGGATCTTGAGATACATCTTCTAACATACTAATAGAATTAGCGGCACGAACTCCTACACTAAGAGATTCGTCATTAAGGGTATCGATAGAATCTTTGATTAATTTTCTTATATTTCTAGGCGTACTAGGATTGTCTGAAATAGATGAAAGAATTGCAATTGCTTTATTCAAAAGTTCCAGATTTTCGTCGTTTTTTCCAGCCATCAAACATCACATATTTCTATTATATCGAGATTAATAATATAGTGGGCCATGGGAGATTTGAACTCTCGACCTTTCGATGTCTGAATCATTATCAGTCGAACGCTTTTGCCGTGTTATACGCTAACCAAGCTGAGCTAATGGCCCTACTGGGTTGTATTTGACAACCATTTATTTAAGTTATATTTTTATCCAAATTTTAGTTAAAATTTATAACAATAGTAATATCTATTAATGTGCAAATAGAATATCAGATTAGGAAGATTTGAGCAGTTATGACAGAAAATGTTTCGTTTGATTATGAAAAATACGATTTTAAAGATTCTACTAAGAATTATGTCTTCAAAGGAGAGAAAGGCATATCTGAAGACATAATTAAAATGATTTCTGACAAGAAAAACGAACCTGAATGGATGAGAGAATTTAGATTAAGATCGTTTGAGATATTTAATTCTAAACCAATGCCAAAATGGGGTGCTGATTTATCTCAAATTATGTTTGATAACATCTATTATTACGCTAAGCCAACGGATAAACAGGCAAATAACTGGGATGATGTTCCAGAAGATATCAAAAATACCTTTGACAAATTAGGAATACCTGAAGCAGAAAGAAAGTTCCTAGCGGGCGTGGGGGCGCAATATGAATCTGATGTAGTATATCACAATTTAAGAGAAGATTTGGAAAAACAAGGTGTTATTTTTTACGGAATGGATGAAGGTTTGGAAAAACATGAAGATATTGTTAAGGAATACTTTGGTAAAATAATTCCGCCAGAAGATAATAAATTTGCAGCATTGAATAGTGCAGTATGGAGTGGAGGTTCGTTTGTGTACATACCAAAAGGAGTTCATGTGGACATGCCTTTACAAGCTTATTTTAGAATTAATGCTGAGAACATAGGTCAGTTTGAGAGAACGTTAATTATAGCAGATGAAGGAAGTTCTATACATTATATTGAAGGATGTACTGCTCCAGTTTATTCTTCTGAATCATTACATTCAGCAGTAGTAGAATTAATTGCTAAGAAAGGTGCAAAAATTCGTTATACAACAATACAGAATTGGTCGAGTGATGTGTATAATTTAGTTACTAAACGTGCGCATGCATATGAAAATGCAACTGTTGAATGGATAGATGGAAACATAGGTAGTAAAATTACTATGAAGTATCCAGGAGTGTATCTATTAGGAAAGGGTGCGAAAGCAGAGATAGTATCATGTGCGTATGCAGGAAAAGATCAACATCAAGACTCCGGTGGAAAAGTAATACACTTGGCTCCAGATACGTCATCAAAAATTATTTCTAAATCAATATCAAAAGATGGTGGAAGGTCCAGTTATAGAGGATTATTACATATTGCAAAAGGAGCAACAAATGTAAAATCAACTGTCAGATGTGATGCATTAATATTGGATGACGATTCGATTTCAGATACTTACCCATATAATGAGATAATTGAAGAAGATGCCACACTTACACACGAAGCAACTGTTGGTAAAATTGGTGAAGATCAATTGTTTTATCTGATGTCTAGGGGACTAACCGAAGATGAAGCGACAAGAATCATTGTATTAGGATTCTTTGAGCCTTTTCTCAAAGAATTACCTATGGAATATGCAGTAGAATTAAACAGATTAATGGCCTTAGAAATGGAAGGTTCAATAGGTTAAAAACGAAGAGATTTTAATATGCAGAAAAATAGTTTTGATCGTATATCTACAGATGTAGTAAAAACAATTTCAAAGAACAACAATGAACCAACTTGGATGTTGGATTATAGGTTAGATAGTTTAAAGAAATTTCATGAATCGTCTTTTGAGCAATCGAATTTATTTAAGAAATATAATGAATTCTTAACAGATTTAGATATAGACAATATTGATTTTGAAATAAATAGTCAAGAAGAGGAAACTGAGCATAGAGGAAGGCACATAAACTTTTTACAGATAAATGGTGAAATGGTTGAAAGAAATATTGACGACGATAATGGCAAGGCGGTATTAATTGATATTAATGAAGCAATAAAGAAACATCCAGACATTGTTCAATCGTATATTAAAAAAAATCCCATACGGGATAAATTTGAATATCTTTCTGATGCATTATTTCAGACAGGGTTATTCATACATATTCCAAAAGACACACAAATTTTAGACACAATACGATATATCAATAGGCAAGAAAATTCAAGTCGTGCAGTATTTAATAAAAATTTGATTGTATTGGATGATAATTCAGTATGTAATTTATTTATTGAACATTATTCATCGGCCAAACCAGACGTGAGTGATTCAATATTTGGGTATTCAAAAGATATTTTTGTTTCAGATAATTCAGAATTAACAATAACTGAGATGGAGTTATTCAATAATAATATAATTTCATTTATGAATAAACGATCCGAGATTGGAAAACAAAGTAAAGTCAAATTAGCTGTAGGGTATCTAGGAGGAAAGGTATCAAGATCAAGAAGTTATTCAAACTTAACTGGAAATGGTTCAGAAATACAGGATTTACATTTGGTAGTTGGAACTAAAGAAGAAAAGCATGATTTGGTTACGAGTATAAAACATTCAGGAAAAAATACGAAAGGTAGTGTAGATGTTAAGGGAGTTTTAACGGGAAAATCATACATGACATTAAAGGGTATGAATAAAATCGAAAATCAGGCATTTAATGCAGATACATTTTTAGGTGGACATGCGATTTTACTGGGAAAACATGCACGAGCAAACATAATTCCAGGATTAGAAATTGATAATAGAAATGTACAAGCAAAACATTCAGCTGCTGTAGCTCCAATAGATGAAGATTTATTATTTTATCTGCAATCTCGGGCATTAGATAAAAATACTGCTGTGAAGATAATTGTTACTGGATTTCTGGAATCAATATTAAAAAGAATCGAAGTAGAAACAATTAGAGAACAAATTGAAGAGATGGTAGAGTTTAAGTTTAAGGAAATGGTCGTAGTCCCAACCCAATAGTAATACTGTCGTGTGATGAAATTGCAATTCGAAAAGGTTTGTAAATTTTCAGAGATACAAAATGGACAGATTAAGAATATGTTAGTAAAAGATAAGAACATATTGTTAGCAAATATCAATAATACTATATTTGCAACTAGCGGTCAGTGTACACATGAAAAAGTAGATCTGGAAAATGGATTTCTTATGGGCGAAGATATAACATGTCCATTACACTTGTCAAAATTTAATTTAGAGACAGGTAAGGCATTGAATCCTCCTGCAACGGAGGAATTAACCATATATAACGTCAAAATACAAAATGAAGAAATATACATTGAAATAGACTAGATATATTTTATAAAACCAGTAGATTTGAATATAATATAGGGCCGGTAGTTCAGCGGTAGAATATCCGACTTGCAAGAAAAAATCCAAGAACTCGGAAGGTCAAGGGTTCAATTCCCTTTCGGTCCATCTACAATAATAATACGTCAATGTTATAAGATGGAAAAGTAATGATTATAGTGAAATAATATGGTTAAAAAGAAAGTTGTAAAGAAAACAGCTAAGCGTAAAGCAGCTACAAAGAAGAAAGC
>JAKUSK010000002.1:7241-9011 GCA_022449325.1 Nitrososphaerales archaeon
TGCTCCAAAGCGTAAAGCAGCTACAAAGAAGAAAGCTGCTCCAAAGAAGGCTAATAAAAATACTGGATTATCCTCTGGCCTTGATGATACCTTCCAAAATTGGGTAAATCAACAAGTAGCTATAATGAATAAAAAAAAGCGTTAAGTTAGTAATTGAAGATAAAAGAACCTTTAATATTCATTAATTTTAAAACGTATCCCGAAGCTACTGCTGATTCTGCTTTACATTTAGCAGAGATTATTCACGATGTAACAAATGAAGTAGGAATAACAATATTTGTTTCTCCGCAATTTACGGATATTAATCCAATAATTTCAAAATTTGACTTGCCGGTTTTTGCACAACATGTAGACTACGCTAAGCCAGGAAGAAATACAGGGTTTATAATTCCTGAATCAATCAAGAAGGCAGGATGTATTGGAACGATAATTAATCATTCGGAAAGACCACTGTCTTTAGAGGAGACTGAATTAACGATTAATAGATGTAAAGAAACAGAATTAATATCTTGTTTATGTGCCAGTAATGCTCAAGAAACAGAATCGATAGCAAAGAAACGTCCAGATATGATGATTGTTGAAATCCCTGAATTGATTGGAACGGGAAAAGCGATTTCGACAGTTAATCCTGAAGTAGTTCTTGATGCAATTAGAGTAATCAAAGAAATTGATGACAAAATATTTGTCATAGCAGGATCAGGTATATCAACAAAAGATGATGTATCGAAAGCGATTGAATTAGGAATGCAAGGTGTTGGAGCCAGTAGAGGATTTGTTACTGCAGATAATCCTAAAGATGTTTTAACAGAAATGGCTTTAGCGTTAATTAAATAATTTACTAAAGAATAAAACTGCCTGCTAGTACTATTGCACCCAAAGTTAAGCCCAAAGTAACTAGAATAAATAAAGTTTCAGGGCGTTTTTCAGTATCTTTGATTTCACCATATTCTTCACGATAATTCATAATTGCTTTTAGATTAACAACAGCGCCAACTAGCATGGCCAACATACCACCAGTACGAGTTACATCAATACCAGAAGATACTTCACTAGGTCCAGCACCTGGATCAGGTCCTGGTACTAATATGGTAGTTTCGCTAAGTTCAACATTAATTTGTTGACCAATAATACCAAGAAGAATTATAACAATTCCAACAGCGATACGAATAAAGAATTTACGTTCGACTTTAGGATATTGTCTAGAAGGTCCACGATACTCCTCCATAATACGTTCGTCGTCGCTCATATTCTCCCCATAATAAAGTTTGAATAAATTAGTATTAAGTATATCTATTATGGCGATAAGCGAAAGTCTTCTTTTATTGTGTTAAGTACAATTCTACTATTTGTTCGTTCAACATTTGACATAGACAAGAGTTTTTTTGTAAAGTTACTCATTTCATCTCTAGATTTAAATTTCGATATAAGAATTACGTCGTTTTCACCAGTAACATCATAAACAGCACAGGTTGGAGATAGTTTTGCTATAGCATTTTCTACTTCTGTAAGTTTTCCTTTTGACACAGTAATTTCAGATATTGCAATTATTTCATAACCTAATTTATCGTGATTTAGAACAGCAGAATAAGATTCAATTATTCCATCGTTTTCAAGTTTTTTAGTTCTTGTAAGAACAGTACCGACAGCAAGTTGTAAACGTTTAGCAACTTCGCGATAAGAAACACGAGCGTCTTTAAGATATTCAGCAATAATTTTCTTATCTGTTTCATCTATTGATGTCATGGTTACTTATATATACATTATCCATGT
>JAKUSK010000020.1 GCA_022449325.1 Nitrososphaerales archaeon
AAATGACTTTTCTCGATCGTTATCTAATTTAGAACGTAAATTTTTCAAAAGAAAATTAATTTTTTTATATATATCAGGTTTTAGTTCAGATAATTTATGAATGCCAAGTGCTTTTTCATTATCTATAGCATGTAGTACGTCCAGTTCAATTCCAATATCGGCAAGTTTCACAAGATTCTTATCAACAAGGATATGTGCAACCCATCTAGGAACGTCAAACTTGGATTCAGATTCTTTGTATTCAATTTTAAATCCTCCAATTTCAGTTTCTTCAATATCATCTAAAGCGACAACTTTGACAAGAGATAATTCTGATTCAACTTGTAATTCATTCATCATACTAGATATTGAATTTTCCTTGCCAAATGACATATTCTATATACCATTACAACGTACTTAGGGTTTTAAGACAACTCAGATTATACTTTAACTCAAATAGAGTAGACAAGGATAAGTAAGATTGAACATTATGAAAAATTAAGGCTATATTCAAAATGAGTGAATTAAGAGATTTAATGTGGGTCGAAAAGTATAGGCCTGAGAAGATTAATGAGTTCATTAATCAAGAATCAACAATAAAGAGACTAAAACCAATAATTAAAAATTCCTCAGCAATGCCACACATGTTATTTACAGGACCTCCTGGAACAGGAAAGACAACATTAGGAATTATCATTGCAAAATCAATTTTAGGAGATAATTGGCAAGAATATTCAATATTATTAAATGCGTCAGACGAAAGAGGAATAAATACAATAAGAAATCGAGTAAAAACATTTGCAAGATATGCAGATAATCGAGAAAAGATTCCTTTCAAAATGATAATACTTGATGAAGCAGATGAAATGACAAACGATGCACAGACAGCATTAAGAAGAATAATGGAAGAGACTTCAAAATCTTGTAGGTTTATATTAATTGGAAACTATATCTCCAACATAATTGAACCTATTCAAAGTAGATGTGCAATATTTAGTTTCACAAGAATTAATGAAAAAGAATTAGTTAAACAATTAGAATTGATATGTAAAAATGAGAATATAAAATTCGAAGAACAAGGTCTTGAAGAAATTTCAGAGATTACCAATGGTGATCTCAGATCTGCAATAAATTTACTACAATCATGTGCTTCGTTAGGGGATATTAATATGAAAAATATACAAAAAGCTTCAGGTCATTCATTTAAGAGTAAAATTGAAGAGATATTAGAATTATCTCTAGATAATGATTTTAATTCTGCAAGAATAAAGATGTCAGAATTAACAAACATCTATGGACTTTCTGAAAAAGACTTTCTTAAATATATGAATGAAGCAATAAATAAGAACAAGTATAAAGAGATGAAAGAACTAATAGAAATATTAGCAAAATATGATTACAGAATAATTACAGGTTCAAACCCAGATATTCAATTAACCGCATTATTAGCAGAAATATCTAATTTAAGAAAAACTGAATGAAATTGATTGGAGAAAAGAGGCATTGTAGTAATTGTATGACAAAAACACAACATACAATAATTAAACAAAAAGACATAATGATGAGAAAGGGCAAGTCCCTCTATAATTGTAATAAATGTAATACTACTTCATGGAAAAGGCACTTGAGGCCACTAGCGGAAGGCAGTTATTAAAAGAATAAACGGGTCTGGTGGGATTTGAACCCACGACTTATTCTCCTATGTCAGAGACATATCTGGTTAAGAGCCAGCCGCTTTAGGCATGAATTCTGCCTGGCTGAGCCACAGACCCAACATTATGCTTGCAATGTACTTTTTATTGAACATTTTCCTTCGATATAATTAGATCAAAATGTTAGTTTTTGCAGGATTAGGGTTAAATGAGAAGACCATAACAAACGAGATTATCGAGGAGATAAAGGATGCAGATAAGATATACTTTGAGAGATATACCAGCCCTCCAATGCCATATAATGAATATAAATTCAGTTTTCAATATGAACAAGTAGGAAGAGAATTTATCGAAAATGGTAACAAGATTTTAGAACAATCTAAAGATGGAAAGGTGATTCTATTAACATATGGAAATCCTATGATTGCAACTACGCATATGGATTTAAAAATGCGTGCGACTGAAGCAGGAATTATTACAAAAGTATTGCATAATACATCAATAATTACAGTTTTACCGGGAGAGACAGGACTTCATTCATACAAATTTGGAAGAATTACAACATTGATGGCAGAAACACAAATTGCACCTTTATCAGTGTATGAAGTAATTTATAAGAATCTACTATCAGAACTACATTCGACAATATTAATGGAATACAATTTAGATACAATGAAATATTTAGCTCCAAAGGATGCAATTAAACAATTATTAGAGATAGAAAGAGAACAAAAAAAACAAGTAATAAATGAATCAACAATAATAATAATCGCTTCTAGGATAGGAATGAATAAACAAGAAATATTTTGTGATATTGTAAGTAAGTTATTAGAAAGAAATTATGACAAACCTCCATATACAATAATCATTCCAGGAAAACTACATTTTACAGAAATAGAATCATTACAGCAATTATTTAATATTAAAACTATAACAGATAATTCCGTAAATATAAAATCAAAATCAACAGATATGTTAGAGAAATATATACCAAAAGCAAAAATAACATTAGAAAAAATAAGAAAAATGACAGATAATGATGATAGATATAGAGATTTATTCAAAAATATAGAAGCTTATATTGAAGATTCAGAAAGATTCAGAGATGAAGAAAAACTAGAATTAGCAATTTTAAGCATAGGATATGCAGAGGGATTAATAGATGCATTAATCTTCTTAGGTGAAGTAGAATTAGAGTGGTAATAAATGAAAATAAAGAAAATTGAAAAGAAAATATTATGTAGAATTTTTCTAAATAATTTAGAGAAAAAAAGAACAGTAAAGAATATACAAAAATATTTAGATATAGAAAAAAAAGAATTAGATAGAATTATCAATAATTTAATATCAAAACAATTAGTTAAGAAAATAAAAACAAGTTATATTTTAACAGAGAAAGGTAGAAAAAATATAAAAGTAGTATTTACAGGAGGTGTATACGATATAATACATCCGGGTCACATACATACATTAAAAAATTCAAAACAAGAAGGAGATTTGTTAATTGTTTCAATAGCTAGGGACAACAGAGTAATAAAAATTAAAGGAAGGAAGCCAATAAATAATGAAAAAATGAGAACAATTTTAGTTTCTGCAATAAGATATGTAGATTTTACTGTGTTAGGAAGTAAGGGAGATATTTTTGGAATTGTAAAGAAAATTAAACCAAATGTAATAACAATAGGTTATGATCAAACTCATCAAATAAATGAATTAAAAAAACGTGTGAAAATAAATAATCTGAATATAAAGATCAAAAAATTGGATTCTCCAATACCGCATGTAAAAAGTTCAGATTTAAGAACTAAATATAAAAAGAGTAACTAGTTTAGGTATCAACTTTAACTGATACTTCGTCCCCATCGTTCAATTTCAATTTCTTACGTAAAAATAAAGGAGAAATTAATTCAATAACAAAACGGTCGTGATGTGTGCGTTCGATAACTATTATACTGCCTTGAATATTAGAATTAATTGTACAGGGAAAGCATTTTACATTTCCATATGTTCGTTTTTTATCTGTGAAGCCTTCAATCAATATTCCATCATTTTTTGACAATTTATCAAAAAATTGTTTATGTAGAACATCAGATATTTTGAGATTAAGCGTGCCTGGATAAGGCTTAAAACCGAGTTTAGATATGAATTGTTTTTTATAACCAGGTAAGGAAATGTAATAAGCTCCTTCGCCAAGACCAGAAAATAAAGTACCTGTAATAATACTAGAGGTATTTTCGTCAAAAGCAGAGGTTATTTGTTGATTTACAGATTTAAGATAGTCCAGACCGGAATCAGAAATTTTAATTACGTCATTTCCGTCGATTTTGTAACGAAAGATCAGATTATTTTTTTCGAGAAATAACAAATGTTGAGAGGCAGTTTGTTGAGTCTTATCAATAGATTTAGCTAAATCATACGTTGATAATTCAATAGGATTTTTTGCGCCGAGAAGAAGAAGTTGGATAAAAGTAGATAGGTATGATGATTTCATTAATTATGTATTTTATGTAATGGTTTTTAACATATTCCACTTAATATAATCAAGTCATGGCAAATTCATATGTATTAGGTAGAAGTAGAGAACACAATCTACTTAGTAAATTAAGAACGAATGGATGGTTTGCAATTAGGGGTTCAGGATCAAAAGCAGGAATGGTTTTAGTAGATGGAAAAAAATACTTTCCAATTGATATTATTTCGGTAAGAAAAGAGAAAAAGAAAACAATTGTATGGTTTATACAAGTATCTAAATATTTGAGTGATATAGATGAAATAGAAAGGAAATACTTAGTCAAATGGGCTAAAAAAGTTGGAGCAGAACCAGTTCTTGCATGGACATTTGAAAAGAGAAGGAAATCGAATCCAAAAAGAGGAAAATGGGAATTTTATAATTTATTAAGTAAAGAATATATTGAATTAAGTAATAAAAATTAAAAATAATATATTTATTTATAAAATTTAGTTCGACGATCTTTAATAAGATGATTATTTTTATGTAATTTTTTATTACGTGAATGAGATAAATTAACAGAAACTGAATGAACAGAATTACAGTTTGATCTAGCACGGGATAAAATTTTCATATTAGGAGCAACAATTTGACTTTGGCCAGTATAATGAAATGTATCTTTACCACGTTTTTCAGTTCCTGTTCTATTTGCAGTAATAGCAAAAACACTATTTTCAAAACATCTAATAGGCATAGTTTGCTGGCAAAGACCTTTGAGAATAAGATTTGCAGGATGTGCAATTATATCAGCGCCTTTAACTGCAAGTGTACGTGCAGATTCAGGCCATATCCAATCTGAACAAATCATTACACCTAATTTGAAATTATCAATATTGAAGACACGAAATCCAGTGTTGCCTTTAGAAAAAAAATGTTTTTCATTGTAAAACAAATGGGTTTTTCTATAAACGCCAATGAATTTACCTTTAGAGACAATCATTGCACTATTATAATAATTATTCTTAGATTTTTCAACAAAACCTGCAACAATTGTAGAATTAATATCAGAAGAAATTTTAGAGAGTAATAAAGAAGTTTTTCCAGTTTTAAATGATTCAGAGAGATCATGAACTTCTCTTTTAGATTTAAAATTATAACCAGTATTCATCAATTCAGGAAGAACAACAATACCAGGTTTTACTTTAGATAATAATTTAGAAACAATAATAAGATTTTTATCAACATTGCCAAATTCTGGATTAAATTGAATATAACTAAGCGTTACACGATTATTCAAACTACGAATAATTGGATTTGAATATTTATAACTGTAATAAATTCGAAAGAGTTATAGTATGAGAATGTTTTGAAATATTTAGCCCCGGTGGTGTAGAGATTAAATATCGCACATCTCGGCCTAGCATTGGAGCCTGTCACGCTTTAGACGCGGGTTCAAAAGAAATAGAAAATTTCGGAATTTCCCGCCCGGGGCGTTTATAAAATTTTAAAGTAGAATTAGACCTACAAGTAAACACACTAATAGGTGAATATTAATTATTTTTTGTGGGTCCTTAGCTCAGCCAGGTAGTATAAATTCCTAGAGCACCGGACTTTTATCATCAGGAAAGAAATCCGGTGGCCAGGGGTCCGAATTCCGATGGAAATCCCCTAGGACCCGCATTTATCAACTGACTTAAATGTGAAGTTAAGGAATGAAAATTATATAGATGAAAGATTTTCAAAAAAAGAATGTTAACTCAAAGTTCACTGTAGTAAGACTTTCTGTTTCTGGAGAGAAATTTGAAATTTTTGTAGATCCAGATGGTGCATTAAAATATAAAAAAGGAGAGTCTCATGAGTATGAAAAAGCTATAGCATTTGATGAAATATATGCAGATGCTAACAAAGGAATTAGAATTCCAGATGAAAAATTAAAGAAGTATCTAAAAACCGATAATGTCCAAGAAGCATTGAAGATAATTTTAGATAAGGGAGAATTACTTCTAAATACACAACAAAGGAAACAAAAAATTGAGGAGAAAAGAAAGAAAATAATAACGTTAATTGCAGGGAATTATGTAGATCCGAAAACCAAGATACCTCATCCTCCCCAGAGAATAGAACAAGCGCTATTAGAGGCGAGAGTAAATATTGATCCGATAAAAAACACAGAAGAACAGGTGAAAGGAATAATAGAAGAATTGCGGAAAGTAATTCCGATGAAATCAGAAATCAGTAAATTAAAGATCGTAATTCCAGCTCAATATGCTCCACAGTCAATTGGAATATTGAAGAAATTCGGGACAATAGAATCAGAAGAATGGCAGAATGATGGATCATTAAGTACTGTAATTGTCCTTTCACCGGGCTCAAAGATAACGCTGATTGAGAAATTGAATTCATTGACTAAAGGTAATATAATAGCAGATTCGATAGAATAGCAATGAAAACAAATTCAATAGAAAGAAAATATGTTGTTCCTGGAGATGTGGTAATTGAAGGAGATCACAATCCAATTGCCAATGTAATAAAAGAAGGTAATAAGATTATTAGTACAAAAATAGGAATGGCTGAAATTGCATATAATGGTGTGAAAGTAATTCCATTAAATGGAACATATATTCCTAGGACTGATGATGTGGTTATAGGAAAAGTTGTAGAAATGAACGGATTTGCATGGGAAGTAGATATAAATTCATGGTTCTTTGGAATATTAACAGGGTCTTCAGTATTTGGTAGAGGATTCTCTTCATCAAAAGATTCAATGCAATCACAATTTAAGAAAGGTGATTGTTTAGTTGCAAAAATACTTTCGTTTGATAGAACAAGAGATCCATTAATGTCAGTTAGTGGACCGGGATTAGGTAAAATAAAAGAAGGAGAAATAACGTACATTACATCCTCAAAGATACCAAGAGTAATAGGTAAAAAAGGAGCCATGATTAAGTTAATAGAAGAACACACAAATTGTCATATGACAATTGGACAAAACGGAGCAATATTGTTAAAAGGGACAGATGATGGAAGGTTAAAAGCAAAAAGTGCAATTGAATTAATTGGAAATAATGCACATTTATCTGATCTCAACGATAGAGTTATAAGTTTAATTTCAAAGTGATTAATATTGTCAGAAAATAATATAGAGAGGATTAGTGGAAGAGCTCCTGATGAACTTAGAAATGTTTCAATTAAAGCAGGAGTAATAAAAAATGCAGATGGATCTGCATTAATTGAATTTGGAAAAAACAAAATAATTGCAGCTGTATTTGGACCAAAAGAAGTACATCCAAAACACATGATGGTATCAAATAGAGCAATAATAAAATGCAGATATCATATGATGCCATTTTCTACAGATACAAGAAAACGACCCAACCTATCAAGAAGAGAAATAGAAATATCCAAAGTAATAAGAGAAGCAGTACAACCAGCAATTCTTATGGAGAATTACCCTAGAACTGCAATTGAAATATATGTTGAAATTCTTCAGTCGGATGGAGGTTCCAGGTGTGCAGCAATAAATGCAGTATCAACTGCATTAGCTGATGCAGGAATCAACATGAGAGACTTGATAGCAGCATGTGCAGCAGGCAAAGCAAATGGTCAAGTGGTACTTGATGTAGACGATCAAGAAGATAAAACAGGAGAAGCAGATATGCCAATTGCAATGTTACCCAATATGGATTTAATTACATTATTCCAATTGGATGGAAATTTATCAAAAGAAGAATTTGATAAAGCATTGGAATTAGCTAAAATAGGTTGTAATAAGTTATACAATTTACAGAAAGATGCATTATCAGAAAAGTACTTCAATGAGAATAATAAGAAAGAGGATGAAGAATAGATGCCAGCAGTGAAAAAACATAGAATTGTCGATGCAATTACTTTAGATAGTATAATGTCAAAACTCTCAGATTCTAAAAGAACAGATGACAGAGGATTATTAGACTACAGAAAGATAGAAATCGAGACAAATATTCTTAAAGATAAAACAAATGGTTCAGCAAAAGTAAAAATAGGTGATACTGAAGTATGGGCAGGAATAAAGGTTGAAACCGCGAATCCATTTCCAGATACACCTGCAGAAGGAGTAATGACTTGTAATGCAGAGATGTTACCAATTAGTTCACAGTATGTTGAGCCAGGTCCTCCTGACGAAGATACAATTGAATTATCAAGAGTTTCAGATAGAGGAATAAGAGAATCAGGAATGATTGATGTATCAGAATTGTGTATTAAAGAAGGAGAATTGGTATATTCAGTATATATCGATGTAGCAGTAATTAATGAAGATGGAAATCTGTTTGATGCAGTAGCATATGCAGGAACAACAGCATTATTACAAGCAGATATGTCGAAATTTACTATTGAAAATGACGAAGTAAAGATGCTTGAAGAAAGAGAAAAATTACCAATAAAATCACTGCCAATATCAACAACATTTGCAAAAATTGGAGATAAAATAATAATTGATCCAAATGCAGATGAACAAGAAATTGCAACGGCAAGACTAACACTAGTAACAGATGAAAATGGAAAATATGTATCGGCTCAAAAGGGAAAACCGGGAGGTTTTACTTTTGAAGAATTAAAAGAAATATCTGTAATTTCAAAAGAAAAAGGTGAAGAAATAAGAAAGATGATAAAAGAGGCAGTAAACAATGGGGCGTAAAACAAAAACTACAACACAATTTGGAGCAAAATTTGGATCTTCAGTAAGAAAAAAATATACAAAAGCAACAACAAACCTTAGACAAAAAAGAAATTGTCCTGAATGTAACTCAATCAAGTTCAAAAGAATAGCTATAGGAATATGGACCTGTAATAAATGTGGGTATAAGGTAGCAGATTCAGCATATGAAACAACCACAGTATAAAATTTCATCTATAATTAAAATAAAATCCAATAAAAAATCATCGAAATTAATTGAACAATCAATTAAACAAGATATAGAAGAAACAGATTCAATCTTTACTAAAAATGACAGTTTAATAATGGAAATATATGCAAAGGAAATATCTGAATTACGTGCGAAAATATCTTCCCATATCCGTGCAGCGAACGTTTCGTATGATATAGTATCAGAATAAAGATTTATTTACATTAAAAATCAAATCGATTACAGTATGAGTAATCAAGATGTACCGCCATGGTTAAGAGAACAACTAGAAAGATATGAGCAACTACAGCAAAATTTACAGTCAGTTTTAGTACAGAAACAACAAATTGATTTAGAAATAATTGAGACTGATAAAGCATTAGCAGAATTAGAAAAATCTGCAGATGATGTAAAAGTATACAAATCTGCAGGAACTGTAATGGTATCAAGTAATAAAGCAGACGTAGTAAAGGATTTAACAGAATCAAAGGATCTTTCCAATACCAAATTATCAGTATTGAATAAACAAGAAGAAAGACTTAAAGAAAATATCAAAGAAGTACAAGTAAAACTTGATGAATCAATGAAACGAGGAGCGGTAGGTACCAATCCACAATAATCTTATTATGTAATTAGAATTTATCAGAATCAATGTCTGTAAAAGAATTAATAAGATTCAATAATTTTTCATTTAGATATAATTCAAGAGATGACAAAATATTAGAAGATATCAACTTAAGTATTAAATCAAATGAGATTACGGTTCTAGCTGGTCCAACAGGATGTGGTAAATCCACATTATTAAGAGCAATTGTAGGTCTCATACCAAACATGTATGAAGGAGAATATACAGGAGATGTCATAGTAGACGGAATAAAGATTAGAGATGCAGAAATAAAGGAAATAGCAAAGAGAGTAGGATTTGTATTTCAAAATCCAGAGAATCAGATCTTTATGTTTTCTGTAGAGAGAGATATTGCGTTTGGATTAGAGAATTTAGGTCTTGAACAAGAAATAATAAAAAAAAGAATTAGCAAGATAATGAAAACATTGAATATTACTCATTTAGCAAAAAAAGCACCTCATGAGTTATCCGACGGGCAAAAACAAAGAACTGCGTTAGCAGGAGTTTTAGCAATGGAGCCAAAAATATTGATTCTAGACGAACCTACGTCTCTATTAGATCCAAAAACTGCGATGGAATTTATGGAATTAATTAATAAATTATGTAAAGAAGAAGGAATGTCAATAATAATTGTAGAACATAGATTAGATTTAGTATTGAAATATGCCGATAAATTAATCGTCCTATCTGAAGGAAAAGTAATTTCAGATGACACACCTGAAAATGTATTTGATTATAAAAAAGATATAATTCCGGAATTAAGTGTTCCATTTTCAACCAAGTTATACAGAGAACTTGCAAAGAATCAAATGAAATTTACGAAGCCAGTTACAGGAGTAGAAGACATGATAAGAGAGGTAATGAAATAATTTGATAAAATTCGACAATGTCAGATACAATCATCCCGATGGAACTAATGCACTAGATAATATTAGTTTAGATATTCCAGAAGAGTCAATAACCGCAATTGTGGGAAACAATGGAGCAGGAAAGACCACACTTGTCAAACACATCAATGGATTATTAAAACCATCAACAGGTACAGTAAGTATAAAAAATGAGGATACAAGAAATTCATCAGTGGCAGAATTATCAAGAAATGTAGGGATGGTATTTCAAAATGCTAATCATCAATTATTTGCAGATACAGTAAAAAATGAGATATTATTTGGATTAAATAATTTTGGATTCAATGAAGAATTCATAAGAGAGAGATACGAATTTGTCATTGAATTATTTAAATTAAGAAAATATGAAGACATATCGCCTTTGAAATTGAGTGGAGGTGAAAAAAAGAGAGTATGTCTAGCTTCAGTATTAGCTTGGAATCCAGAAATATTGATTTTAGATGAGCCAACGGTAGGTCAGGATGAACTACAAAAAACAGTATTGTTGAAATTTATAAATCAACTTCACAGTAATAAAAAAACAGTAATAGTGATTTCTCATGATATAGAATTTTTATGGAGATTACAACCCAACATAGTAACAATGTCCGATGGAAAGATTATTGAAATAGGTAATTCAGAAAGTATATTCAAGAATCAAGAATTAATGGAACAGGTGGGAATAATTCCTCCGCAAATAATTAAAATATTCGAGGGATTAAAAATTAAAGACGAGATTCCATTAAGTTTTGAAGAATCGTGTAAAGTTATTAAAAATCTAAGGAATTGAGAATATGCAGTTCATAGCCAATGGATTTATTTATAGAAAGAGTAATTCAATAATACACAAGTTAGATCCAAGAGTTAAATTATTAATTTCTATACAGTTATTTACACTTGCATTATTAGTTTCTGATTTATACAATCTTTTAATAATTTTTACAGCAATAACAATATTTTCTCTATTAGGTAAGATAACCCAAAGATTGTTAAGAACAATGATATTCGCAACTGGATTTTCAGTATTAATTTTAATAATTAATTATTTTGCAGGTTATAGTTTATTATATTCATTACAAATTGCATTAAGATTCATATCAATAGTATGTTCGACGTCGTTGTTTTTCTTAGTAACATCGCCAGATGAATTAGAATATGTATTAAGATGGTTTAGGCTTCCAAGAGATTTAGTGTTTGCATTTGTAACTTCGGTAAGATTTGTACCAGTAATACTAATGGATACTTTGCAAATAATGGACGCACAAAAATCAAGAGGACTAGAATTAGAGAAAGGTAATCCAATCACTAGAATTAAGAAATTTGTACCAATATTAGTTCCATTGATAATAAATGAAGTAATAAGAAGTGGAGAACTTGCAGAAGCAATGGAATCAAGAGGATATGGAATAAGCAAGAATCCGACATCGTTATATTCATTAAAATTAGTAAATTTCGATATGATTGTGATATCAATCACAATGGTATCATTTGTAAGCGTAATTTTATTTGGATATTAATGGGGCCGGCGTGATTTGAACACGCGATCACCAGCATTCAAACATAGTCCCCAGGTTAGCCATTTGTGATTCTGGCATCTTAGACCAAGTTTTCCTAAATAGAATTAATCTAAATAACTAGACAACGGCCCCTTGAAATAATTATGCTAGTTAAAGTATTTAATTCATATTTAGAAGTTTAAGAAGATGAACGTATGTAAGATAGTCCTTATTGAATTTGTATTTACGTAATAGTAATAGGATTTTATCAAGATCAATTTCAAATAATTTACGAAGAAATTCTGAGTTAGGTCCGCCAATAAAAAGGTACTGTATACAAGATGTTAGGTTAGATGTTTTTCTATTATAACTTGCAGAATCAAAATCGATAATATTTACACGGTGATTAATTATTACATGTTTACGTAAATCACTGAGTTCGCCGTGATCAACGCCATTAATATCTAAACGATAGCATTGATCCATAAGTGATTTGATTGTAAGGCGAATTATGTCCACATTTAGAGATTCCATATCGTATAATTGAGATAGAAGTTTACCTTGTATTAGTTCCATAATAATGAAATTTTTTGAAGAATCAACAATTTTAGGGCCTATTCCAAGAGAATTAACAAATGATTGAATTTTGGCCTCTTTCGATAAATTATGTCTAGGGGAATCCAATCTACGAATTTTTAATGCATAAGCCTGATTTTTTGAGAAAGCTTTAACAACCAATCCTCTTGTTCCTTTACCAAGAATATGATTACCAAAAAGAATAGTAGGTCCAGAAAGTTCAAGATATTCAATACCAAGATTTTTTAATTCTTGTAATCTTTGATTGAATAATTCATTGTTGGATACAGGATAACAAAGAATAAAATTTAAGATATCGTTATTAGAGGTATTATTAATGTTAATATAATCGAGATTCTGTTCCAATAACATCACCTAGAGATTCATGTAACCAAGATTTATTTTTTGAGAACGATATTATGGATTTACCTGTATGAATTTTAGAAGTATTCTGAAATGAAGTTTTAATTCCTGGTGCAATTACCAATATATTTACAGAATTAATCGAGTCGCCAAGTAAATCTTTGATTTTAGGATATTTACGAGATTGGAGAGAGTTGATTTGACCATTTGAGTCTATCCAGAAGTTAAGGGATCGTTTCTTATTCTTTTGAATGAAGGCGACAGAT
>JAKUSK010000021.1 GCA_022449325.1 Nitrososphaerales archaeon
AAAACCTACTGTACCGCATAATACCGATGAACTAAGAATAACACTTTCTGCTAGTGTTTGTCCCTGAAAATTTGGTATAATTGGCGTTCCTTGTGCATATGAACTCCCTTCCACTAAAGCATTGACAATTCCTGATGTAAATAAAACAAAGAAAGCGACGTATGCATACTTTATAGCTCGTATTTGGAATACTGACGAAAGCGTATTAGATATTGTTCTTACGATCGATATACGACTTATACTTAGAAATATATTACTAGTTAAATTATCAATTTTTTTCTTTATTGCCATATCTTTTTCACTCTCTTAATTCGTTCATTATCACTTGTTTTACCAATGTTCCTGTTGTTGATATTTCTAATAAGGTTTTCAGATACTCTTCTCTTTCGATAGAATCTAACCTATTTCTCCAAATTTCATAACCTAAATCTAGGTTCTTGGCAGCGCTCTTATGCGATTTGCAAAATTTCTCTACATTCTCTATCATATTGTCACATAATTTACAATCTTTCATTTTCTGTTCCTCTCATTATGACAATCTGGATTAGAACAAAAACTCCAAGGCCTTCCCTTGTATGTTGTTCTTATCTTTGGCCAAGAACATTTCACACAACCATTTTTTTGTGCACGTATATATCCACTTCTTGGTAACGATGCCTTAACAGTGCACTTTCCCTCCATACTTCTTGAACAAACTAAAGCACGATTCTTCCAATTTGATGTAATCATCAAAGTACCGTCTAAACAAATAGTGCACTTTCGCAATATTATATTCTCTCTAGATTTATTATCAATTTTATTACTTGCACTTGTTAACATCTTTCCTATGTTTTTATCATTATCTTTTAATGATTTTAAAACCAATTCTAACTCATTTTTCGTATTTTCTATCACTTGGTCAGCTGTTATTTTACCATCTTCAATCTGTTTTAATTTCTCTTCCATTTTTCTTGTCATTTCAGACGATAATATTTCAGGCGAATAATCACTCAATGTATCTACTAACGCTTTAGCTAAATCAGTCGGTACTAATTTATTTCCACTAACATACATTCTATCAATAATTGTACGAATAATATTTGCTCTGGTAGACTTGGTTCCGATTTCTTCTTTTTCCATTTTTTGTACCAATGTCATCTGATTATATGGAATAACTGGCTCTTCAAATTTCTTATTTACATTCATTCGTTTGATATCTAATTCATCACCCACCTCAAATTCAATATCTCTATCTTCAATTTGATTCTCGTCATTCCATCCAAAATTTGTCAATATTTTATGCGATGTATAAAAATCATATTTACCAATTTTGAAATATATCTCTTTTTTATTACCACTTGTGGGTTCTCTAAATAAATTAAGAAATCTCTTTACAATTAAATTAAATACTTTCTTTTCTACGTCAATTAAGTTACTTGTAATTATCTTTCCAGTCGGATAGATACTTGGATGTGCATTATCTGTTTCTTTACCCTGGGACGGCGTAAATCTTTCCTTCAATAATAGTTCATTTGCTACTTTGTTAAATTCCGATAACTTACTCAAATCCCTAATTATACGTTGGCAATCTAAATTCTTTGGTAATTTTTGACTATTTGTTCTCGGATAAGAAATTAATGCGTTCAGATAAAGCTTCTCAGCAATACTTAATGTTTGATATGGACTTAATTTGTAGAGTTTAAAAGCTTGTTTTTGTAATCCACTCAAATTAAATGGAACAGGAGGGTTGATCTTAAACTTAGATTTTTTAATTTTACTGACTTTTGCTTTTCCCCCCTTACATTCATTTCGAATATTCTCTGCCACTTTATTATTTAATATTCTCTGTTCAACATATTGAATTTTAATCCACTTGTTGCCTCTGTTCTTTTCCGAATCAATGTATGTATCTAATGACCAAAATGGAAGTGGTACATGAGTTTCTCTTAATAACTCATTCTCCACCAGATAAGATATAGTTGGTCCTTGAACTCTTCCCATACTTAATGTTCTATATCTTTTACTACTTGTCATAAAAGCACGTGAGAGAGCTCTGGAAATATTCATGCCGTACAAGAAATCTATCGTATGACGTGTTAGCCCTGCATATGCTAAATTAATATTGATGTTATTTTGTATATTTGCAAATGCATATTCTATGTCTTCTTTCATTAATGTTGAAAATTTTACTCGTTTCGCAACATTTTGTTTTTCATTACACGCATATTTCAATATATTATAACCAATTGTCTCACCTTCTTGATCTAAATCACACGCAAGAATAAACTCATTGGCATTACCAGATAACTTTTCAATAACTTTAATTCTTGAATTAATTATTCTTGAACGATTTCTATCAGCCTGCTTTGAAGGAATCCAAGCATAATCATAAATCGGTAATTTCTGACGTTTCTTTAATAAACTCAAATTGTATAAATGACCTATTGCCGAACATATTACATAATTTATTTTATTATATCTGACAACAAATACATCAATATTGAAAATCTTAAACGTTTTATAATTATTGTTTGATAATGCCTCTGAAATTTTTTTTGCAGCTTCTGACTTCTCGCATATTACAAGCGAATATTCATCCACTCCTATGATCTGTCTTAATTCTGTTTTATTCAATTGCTTATTTATTGTCAATTAAATTACTTAACTCTAAATAGTGCTATTTTCTCATAAATTTTTAAAACCTTAATTCTTAGAAATGAATATTTATAATAATGCCAAAAATTTTGATTGGATTTCTAATATTATTGATTATAAACCCAATTTTTGTTCCCCAAATCTCTTCAAATCCAAATATTACGGGAAGTGGAGTAACTATTGCCATTATCGATACTGGAATTGATTATAATCATCCTGATTTAGGTGGAGGTCTTGGGGATGGTAAAACTGTAATTGGCGGTTATGATTTTATAGATAATGATTCTGACCCAATGGATGAACTAGGTCATGGTACACATATTGCTGGGATAATTGCAAAAATTGCTCCTAATTCAAAACTTCTTGCTTATCGAGTCGTAGATTATAATGGATTAGTAAAGTCAAGCGACGTAATCCGAGCCATGAATTTAGCCGTTTCGGATGGCGCTGATATAATTAATCTAAGTCTTGGAAGCATGGCAGAATCTAATGAACTTCGTAAATCTATTAAAGAAATTACTCAATCAGGTATAATCGTTGTCACTGCTGTTGGTAATAGCGGTCCCATTTTTGGAAGTATTGGCGATCCCGCTAAATACGAAGATGTAATTTCAGTTGGTTCACAATACACCGAAGATGTAAATTCAACATTAGCAATAATTAGTATTGATAGTATTGAAGAAGAAATTATAGGCCTGCCAATGGTAGATTCTGTTCCTCTTACAAATGATCTAAACGCAGAACTAATTTTCGTTAATTATGCACGCGAAAAAGATCTCGATGGTGTAGACTTATCAGGTAAAATTGCCGTTGCAAAACGCCGTGGAGAAGAACCAAACGAAGTTGTCTACTTTTCACAAAAAGAATCTAACGTAGCTAAAAAAGGCGCAGCTGGACTTGTTATAATTAATACAATGCCAGGAATAATCAAAGGACGATTACTTCATCCCGGTATGGCTATTGATTATAAACCAAGTATTCCTACAATGCTAATTACACAAGAAGATGGTGCGAAAATCCTTGATTCTTTAAACAAATCTAGCGTTCCAATTACTCTGTCCTTTCGTAATACCAATTTGACTAATTTTGTTTCATTATTTAGTTCTCGAGGCCCTGTATCATCATTTTATTCAAAACCCGATTTGGTTTCATTTGGAGAAAACGTTAATTCTACTTGGATAAATAATTCATATCGATTTCAAAACGGTACTAGTTTCTCTGCTCCACAAGTTACCGCTACTGCTGCTTTATTGCTTGAACTACACGGAGAACTAAGTAAAAACCAACTTCTTGGTATAGTTGGACCTTCGGCTAGCCCTCTTACTAACTCATATAATCTCTATCTACCTTCTACTCTTCAAGGTTCTGGCAGTCTGAATATTAATAATGCTTTACAATCACCTCTTTCAATTCACGAATCACAATTATCATTTAATCTTGCTAATCAACAATCTTCCAACGTGCAATTTCTCACTGTAGAATCTCTCGTATCCAATTCTCAAGAAATATCAATTAATCATAATCTTCAAAATCAAGACAATACAATTAATCTAAATTCAAGTAAGTTTGTATTAAATGGAAACGATTTTATTGTAATCGAACTCTCTAATGAACTAATCAATTCAATCCAAGAGTCTTACGTCGATGAATTTCGTCTTCTAATACGAACAAACCATTCTAACACAGTTTTTACAATTCCGATTTCAACGTTCTTCAATTCACTTTCTCTTGATATTGAAGAAACATCTAATTCTCATATTGTTAATATCTTTGGAATTGATACATATGACGAAGCTCTATTACGTATATATAATACTGATAATGCTGAAATTGATGAACAAGTTTTTTCATTTGATGAAGAAATAATCCTACAACTTTCTCCAGGAACCTATTGGATTAATGTTATAGTTTCTTCTAATGACGACTTTGAATTTGGCGGAATTGAATATGAAGTTACTTCTGGAAATGACTTAACTTCTACATCTTCCAATTCATCTATCTGGTTTTATATCATAATCCCGATTCTTGCAATTTTGATTCTGATGTATTATATTAGAAAATTATTACTGTAATCTATGCATCGACTTTAAATCTGCTTCAAATACTTGTAAATTCTTGGGAATTTCCATTACTATTTCATTCTTTAATGAAAGTCCTTGATCTTTCTTTTTATTCCAGACTAGAGAATTAAACTCAATTATCTCTGCAGTGAGTGCGGATAACTGATAACTATCTTTAATCTCAGGGAAAATCTCCTTGTGTATGCTGGTTTGTGAGTATAATTCCCTCCAAATTTTATCTGTTATAAACGGCGTGATGGGTGCAAGAAGTAATAATATATTCTTCATACATATGTGCAAAGTGGACCAAGCAGCACGCGTCGATTTTTCATCAAAGTCAATTCCATAAGCTCGTTGTTTCACTAATTCTAAATAATGAGGTGCGAATATATTCCAAATAAACTCTCTAACCTTATTTGCAGGAATGAAGAAATTATACTCTTGATACCCTTCTAAAGATTCTTTAATCACTTTTGATAATTCATCTAATATCCATTTGTCTGTTTCTAATGGTTCTTCTTCCACAACAGGGAAATTAGAAATAAATCTTGCAGTATTCCATAACTTTGATAAAAACTTACCAACTCCTGTTATCTTAACTTCCGATACACGAAAATCGGATCCTAGGTTGACTTCAGATGCCGCCCATAATCTAAACATATCTGCTCCATTTTTTTCTAGTATTGGTATAGGATCTATTGCATTACCTTTACTCTTGCTCATCTTCTCTCCATGTTCATCAACTCCATATCCCATAATCCACGCATGTGAGAATGGAGCCTTGCTTGTTAATTGATTACATCTTAATATTGTATAATGTAACCATGTTCTGATAATATCTTTCGATTGAGGCCGTAAGCTTGTAGGATATGTCTTTTTGAAAAATTCTTGATCCTTGTTATATTTTGTAATAAATAATGGCGATATACTTGAATCCATCCACGTATCAAATGTTCTCTCGTCTCCTACAAATTCATCTTTTCCACATTTCTTACAACTATCAAAAGGAGGATCTTCTTTCCATGGTCTAACATATTTACCTGGTTCAGGTAAATTCGGTTCATTACATGATTTACAATACCAAACTGGGACTTCTGTTGCATTATATCGTCTTCTAGATATTGGCCAATCCAGTGAAATAGCTTCAATCCAATCAATTAATCTTCTTCGATGTTCTTCTGGATGGAATTTCAATGTTCGTGCAATTTCTAATAACTCCTCTTTGTATTCTATCTGTTTGACATAGTATTCTTCCATTGGAATAATTTCCATAGGATTTTTGCTTCTTTCACAACAAGGGGTTCTGTGGTTTATGTTTTCTATTCGTTCTACCAAATCTGATTCTTGTAAATCTTTGATTATCGTTTCTCTGGCTAGATTAACCTTTAATCCTTGATATTTTCCAGCATTTTCTGTCATTCTTCCCGCCGTATCAATACTAATCTTCTCTTGTAATTTTAATTCTCTAAATAATAATACATCAGTGTAATCTCCATAACTACATATCATTACCGCACCAGAACCGAATTCCATCTTTGCACTAGGATGCTGAACTATCTTCACATAATTATCAAATACAGGAACTCTAACCTCTTTGTTTATAAGATCCTTAAATCGATCATCTTCAGGATTGACTAATATGACTTGACAACTTGATAATAGTTCAGGTCTAGTCGTCGCTATTATAACATAGTCTTCCTTTTCTTTGATGTAAAATTTAAGATAAACTAATTTTGACGGCAATTCTTGATAAAATATCTCTGCATCAGCAATAGTTGTACGACATTTCGAACAATAATTATTTGGTCTAGAAGACTGGTAAATTCTATCTTTATTCCATAATTCAATAAATGTTGCCTGTGTAAGTGCCCTATATTCGTCAGAATCAGTCCTATAATATTCACTAAATAGTCCTGATAATCCCATAAGCTTCATTGTAGAAATCATCTCCGACTCTAAATCATCTAATGCAATCTTACAAAGTCCTGTAAATTCTTCTCTCGGTGTAGATATCATACTGACTTTGAATTTCTTTTCAGTATAGATCTCTACAGGTAGACCGTTTCTATCAATTCCTATTGGAAACAACACATTGTAATTCATCATTCTTGCAGTTCTTGCAATCATATCAATTTGCGAATAATGCGCTGCTGCACCTATGTGCCAAGGCCTTCCAGATGGATATGGAGGCGGTGTATCAATTGTAAACACTTCTCTCTGATCATTTATATCAAATTCATATAGCAATTCTCTATTCCACAGCTCTGTAATGCTCTTTTCAATTTCTACATTCCAGCGATTCTCTTTAATTTTTGGTTCCAACTAATTCATCTCCAATTTATTGAATTCTATACCTCAATATTGCTCCTAGTCCACCAAAACTCATTAACATCTTTCCCTCTTCTGATCCACTTCCTAAAACCTCGATTCTTGTTCCTGCATCTGAAGCATTATCTTCTAAAATCTCAATTAAATCAGTTTCTGTCACTGAGAAATCAGATGACTTGCATGAATTACAAGATTCACTCAATAATTTCTGTTTTTCTTGTACATAGACAGTTCTGTTTAGGATTTTATTAGTGACTTCTGAACATCTATTACATTTTAATGAGATATTTAACATGTTCAAATCTTCTGATGCTATAATAACTTCAACTGCACCTTTGGTTGTCGCATCCATTACTTCATTTATCCCATATGCCGCAAGACTCTTTTCTTTATGTATTTCTCCTAAAAATCTTTGTATCAACTTCTTTTCTTCTACAACTCTCATATCTTTCAAAACTTCTCCTGATTTGTCTACTGCCTCACGTACTCCTTCGGCTCCAGAATAAGCCCCATCTATTTCTGTCAAGATTTTTTCTTTTAACCTATAATCCAAATATCCACTCTTCAAAAATGACTCCTTTGTAGGACCTGGTCCACTTATTATCAATCCTTTAATTTTGTTCTGCTCTAGAAAAATCTTCTTTCCATGTTCTGCAACTCGATTATAATATCCTGATAAATTCATTTCTCTCAATCTTTCATATCTTCTAGCAGATTGACCTCCTGCTCTTGTTTTTCCTCCGACTCCTGATGTAATTACTTCATCGACTACTAATTTTGCTCCTGTTAAAATTCCAAATCCTGCTTCTGTTGAATCAATTGAAATTACACCAATTATATCAACTTCTTTTATCATGTCCATTAAATGTTCTAAATGAAAATGATCATCACATCTATAGAGATATGTTTGTACCGGTCTAGGTGGAATTATTTCATTTACAAATACCTGTTCACTCCCCGGACCATTAGTCATCAAAGCACCCACAAACAATACTATTCCATTGTCTGGGGTTCTTTTGAAAAGTTTCAATCGTTGTTGAGTTTTAGTTAATGCATCTTGTACGTGATTTCTTGTCGAGTCTGATTTAATATTTGTTGCAGTTCCATATTCTTCTCTAAGATTGTTTAACACCTCGTGTAATGCTTTTTTGGGCGGGATATATAAAGAGATTAATTCAGTACCTTTTCCTGTTTTTGTAGAGAGTTCTCTAAGTGTTTTCCTTGTTTTATATAATGCTACTGAATCTATCTTGCTTGGCAAAAATTCACCTTATGACTATTCTACGATGTCGTTTAATGTTATATTATATTTAATAATAAATGAAAATTAATAAGACAATTACTCGTAGACATAAGTGGTTAAATGAAAACCGTAGTAATTAAATTAAGTGGAAGTTTGTTCTCATTCGACAAAGATTATTCCCATGTCAAGAAAATAACAAAAACCCTTGACGAAATTAGTCGTAGTGGATATAAGGTCGTTGCAGTAGCCGGCGGTGGAAAAGCTGCTCGGAATATGCAAAATGCAGCTAGAAACTTTCATGCCGATGAAGCCTTTCTTGATCAACTTGGAATAGACGTTTCTCGCATCCATGCAAAAATACTCACAACTTGTACTGCTAATTCTTGTCAAGATGTGCCAAAAACTTTAGATGAAGTAGTTCGTTGTCTAACTTCTTCTAAAATTGTTTTTACTGGAGGTCTATCACCTGGCCAAAGTACAAATGCAACTGCTGCTTTAATTGCTGAAAGGACTAAAGCTAAACTGTTTGTAAATGCTACTGATGTTGACGGCGTTTTTACTTCCGATCCAAGAAAAAACAAAAATGCAAAGCTGATTAAATCAATTACTACCAAAAATTTGCTTGGTAAGGTTGTCGATGATAAAATGAGTGCTGGAACTTACGATTTAATGGATTTACTTTCCCTAAAAATTATCGAACGATCGAAAATTCCTACTACTGTAATTAAATGCGATAGTCGCCAAATCAAATCTGCAATCTCTGGTAAATCCACCGGTACTAAAATTACATCTTAGCTAAACTAAATCTCTTTGAAAACATGTTTTTGTGTTTTTGTGACAAGCATTACCAGATTGTTCTACGAAATAAATTAGCGTATCTTCATCACAATCTATCTTTATTTCAAGTACTTTCTGTACGTTTCCAGATTCTTCACCTTTTTTCCAAAGTTTGTTCCTAGACCTACTCCAATAATGACCATATCCTGTTCTAACAGTCTCTTCTATCGCTAATCGATTTGCATAAGCCAACATTAGTATATCTTTTGATTTACTATCTTGTACTATCACTGGGACTAATCCCTGACTCTTTTCAAAATCAATATCACCTATAGATAATTTTGTCATGTTCTAACTAAAACCTCGTTCTCTTTTAAAAATCCCTTTAATGCCGTTACATTAAATTGGTTATAATGGAATACTGAAGCTGCTAGAGCTGCATCGACATTAGTTTTATTAAATACATCAACAAAATGTTCCATACTTCCACATCCCCCGCTTGCAATAACAGGTATATTTACTTTATCTACAATTTCTTTTGTTAATTCTACATCAAAACCATCTTCGGTTCCATCTCTATCAATCGATGTTAGTAATATCTCACCTGCTCCAAGTTTTTCTACTTCTTGCGACCACTGTATTGCATCAATTCCTGTTGATTTTCTAGCACCATAACTAAATACTTCAAACATATTATCCTCATTTCTTTTTGCGTCTATAGCTACAACACAACATTGTCTTCCAAATCGTTCGGAAATTTCTGTAATTAATTCAGGTTTTTCAATTGCCATCGTATTTATTCCTACTTTGTCTGCTCCACTACAAAGAATATTTCTTGCATCTTCAATACTGCTTATTCCTCCCCCTACAGTAAAAGGTATATCCAATTTCGAAGCTACGTTACAAACCATTTCACTAACTGTCTTTCTTTTTTCTGGTGAAGCTGTAATATCGAGAAACACCAATTCATCTGCTCCATCATCTCTATATTTTGAACCTAGTTCTACAGGATCTCCTGCATCCTTCAAATTAACAAAATGTTCACCTTTTACTACTCTTCCTTCTTTTACATCCAAGCACGGTATGATTCTTTTTGATAATGTCATTGTTAATCCTCCAATGTAATAGCCTGTTCTATTGTAATTATTTTACTATGCAGTGCTCTACCTAAAATCACGTATTCCACACCTATTTCTTTTACTTTGTTTATGTCCTCTATAGAACTAATCCCTCCACTAGCTTGAATTTGTATATTGGTGTTATTTCTAATTTTTGTTAAAGTTTCCATATCAGGCCCCTCCAACATTCCGTCCTTTTTGATTGCAGTTAGTAAAATCGTTTTAATTCCATAATCCGCAAAATCTGAAACTGCTTTATCCAATTCTATTCCAGAACTATCTCTCCAACCATTAATCATAATCTGATTCCCGATATAATCGAGTGATATTATAATTTTCGATACACTGACTTCTTTACAAATTTCTTCAAATAATTTTCTGTTATTTATTGCAACCGTTCCAATTACCACTTTGTTTACAATCTCAGAAATCTTTTTAGCATAATCTACATTGCGTATTCCTCCTCCAATCTGTATCTGCATTTCCGTATTTTCTGAAATTCTTTTAATTAATTCATAATTATTACCTCGTTCAAGTGTTGCATCTAAATCTACTACATGCATACGACTAATACCAATTTCTTGCCATTTTTTAACAAGTTGTACTGGACTGTAATCATAAAATGTAGCTAAATTTGGATTTCCTTGTTTTAATCTTACTACTTTTCCGTCTAAAAGATCTATTGATGGTACTATTTTCATAACTTTCCACAAACTGATACAAAATTCTCTAGTATTCTTGCTCCAGCTTTTCCTGATTTCTCTGGATGAAATTGAGTTCCGAATATATTGTTCTTGTTTACCATTGATGTAAACTCTATACCATAATCTGTTGTAGTTGATATAATTTTAGAATCAACTGGTTTTGGATACAAAGAATGAACAAAATATGCCCAAGATTGATCTTCAACACCATCTAAAATACGGTCTTTATTATTCTGTTTTAGTGTATTCCAACCTATGTGAGGCACCTTTACATCATTCGAAAAAAGCATTATTTCACCTTCAAAAAACCCTAATCCGTCTCCTGGACCTTCTGCACTTTTTTCAAAGAACAATTGCATTCCCAAACATACACCTAAAATTGGTTTATTGTTTTCATAATAATCATTTAGAATCCTCTGATTCACTTGTATTCTTTTAACTGCATGTTTCCAACCTCCTACACCTGGAAGAATGATTCCATCATATTCTAAATTCGTATCTAATTCTGATGTTACAATAGTTGTAACTCCTAGCTTCTTTAGTGCAGTTTGGATACTGAATAAATTACCTACACCATAATCTAATATGGCAATCTTTATCATTACATCATTCCCTTCGATGAGGGAGTTCCATCTCTTCTACTATCTGGCGACATTGCTTCTCTCATTGATAGTGCCATTGCTTTTATTGCAGCTTCCACTTTGTGATGATCATTATTCCCATATTCTACAATAACATGAATGTTTGCTTGTAGACTAGTTGAGAATGACTGAATAAAATGATAAATATCTTCTGCAGGCATATCTTCGATTCCTTCTTTATCTATCTTCAAATCTGCAACTTGAAATGGACGTTTAACTAAGTCTACTGCTGAATATGCTAGTGCATCATCCATTGGGACAATAGCAAAACCAAATCTCTTTATCGATTTTCGTTCTCCAAGTGCTTTGTTTATTGCTTCACCTATTGTTAATGCAACATCTTCAGCTGTATGATGAATTAAATCTCCAGTTGCATCGATCTGAATATCAATTAAACTATGTGTAGCAAATGAAGTAACCAAGTGATCCAAGAATTTTACCGAAGTATTGATTCTTATATTTCCAGTTCCTTCTAATTGTACCTTTACTGTAATATCAGTCTCTTTTGTTTTTCTCGTTACTTCAGCTTCTCTCAATTCACTCACTAAATAATTCTGGTATATCGTTAATATTACTTATTATTATATCCGCTTTATTATCTTTGAATAGCTTAATTTTATTTCGTTCTGAACGTGAACTACCATATATTCCTGCGAATATATACTTCTGATTCTTCGATTTGCCTGCCGCTTTAGTCATTAAAAGATCCTCCATCGAATCCCCAACATACAATATGTCTCCTTTTCTAGATAGACTGGAAGCAGATTTTCTTAATGATACAGGGTTTGGCTTGTCAATTCTTGCCCCATATCTTGGAATTCTTGCTAAATCTTCGATGAATACATTCGCATCTGGATTAAAAAATCTAAATAATTTTCCTAGCGAAAATTTTGTTCCAATTTTTCCTCTTCCTGATACAATCGAGATATTCTTATTAAATTTACTTTTTAATGCTATTAGAGAAGATTCTTTTACAATTAGTTTCTCACTTTCAATTGTACCTTTCCGATTAAAATTAATCTTGTTTGTTTTTCTTGCCTTCTTTATCAGATTTTTACCATAAAAAAATTCATCAAATACATTAGTTATGATGTTATTTTTTCTATCCTTTGTAAAATTTAATAATTGTTTGGAAGAATTTATCAAATTCTGTTGTTCCACCTCTAACCCTTTGGTAATTATACTCTCAATGGAACCTAAATCGAATTTTTTAATATCTTTTGCTAACTCATTTAATTCTTTGGTATAATCTGTCTTTATATTTTTTTTATAAACATTTATTCTATTCAATTTAATCGACTTTAATCTCTTAAATGAATTTAAAACATTCTTTGTATTAATTATGTTGTATTCTTGTTCATAATCTCTGCTTAAGCTACTTTGAACC
>JAKUSK010000022.1 GCA_022449325.1 Nitrososphaerales archaeon
TGTCGGACAACCTCAATAGCAGAATTACCTTCTAAAACAACTTGAACTATAGGTCCTGAAGTTATGTAATCAATAAGTTCAGGAAAGAATGGTTTTTCTTTATGTATTGAATAAAAATCAGAGGCTTGATCTGAGTTTAGAGTGAGCATACGGACATTAAGAATATTAAATCCGCGTTCTTCGAAACGATTAATTATATCTCCAATGTGTTTGTTCTTTACTCCATCAGGTTTAATTAAGATAAGAGTTTTGTCGGTCAAGCTATAGACTTTCCTTTTCTAGCCCATTTATATTTTCGATAATCACGTTTTAGATCTAAAGTGTTCTTTCGGCATTTAGATGAACAAAACCAACTAATATCACCATTATTTTTAATGTACATAGTACCATTACCGAAGGGTATTTCTTTTCCACAAAAAGTGCATTTTTTTAATGATAACAAGAACTAACAACTACCTTATCTTACGAGCTTCTCTTTCTATTTCACGAAGGATAATTACATCATTCATACGAACAGGTCCTTTAACATTTCGTGTTAGAATACGTCCTTTATCTTTTCCATCTAAAATTTTTACTCTAACCTGAGTAATTTCGCCTGCAACACCAGTACGGCCAACAATTTGTATTACTTCACAAGGTGTCTTATCTTCTTGAATTTCTTTCGAGCTCATTTATTATAATCTAACCTTTCAAGTTATTTAGTGAATCAATAATTTTATCTAAAGTATCTTTAGCATCGCCAGGTTCAACAATACATGCTACTGCTGCTCCTATATCTATACTGATTGCTTGACCAAGTAATTCTTTTTGTGGTACAAAAACAAATGGAATATTCATTTCATTACATAAAATAGGAAGATGGGCAACAACCTCAGGCGGATCAACATCTTCAGAAATAACAACCAATTTAGCAATTCCACGTTCAATAGCCTTGGTAGCTTCATTAGTACCTTTTCTGATTTTACCAGTCTGTTTTGCTTGTCGAAGGGCTTCATAGCTTGCTTCTGCTATCTCTTTTGGGATTTCAACTTTGACGTAATAAGGCTTTGACATACTATCTATTTCTCGTTATTTACTGGAATATAACTTCTTGGTTTCGTCTCTAACAAATCATATCGGTAATGAATATTTATTGAGAATTTTGACAAGGAATTTAGTTTTCCATAATTTATTTAAATATATACAAATCAGACTATGTAATTGTGAGTAATATGGGCGATCGTTTTTGGCAAGAATAAATTTAATCGCGTAGATTTTGAAGAGATAAAGATAGAAATTTCCCCATTTGAAACGTTTGTCAGATTATCGGAGAAGTTTGAGGATATTTACATACTAGAATCAATACTAGGGCCAGAGAAATTAGCGGAATTTTCATACATAGGCTTCAATCCATCATTAAAGGTCACATTAGAGAATAATAAAATAAAAATGATAGATAATGAAGGCAAGATTATCGCAGATGAGTCTAATCCAGGTGATTTGTTTATTAAATTAAGAGAGATATTGGAGGAAAATAAGATCAACAATAATTTTAATCGATTAATTGGCGGATTAGTTGGATTTATTTCATATGATATAGTCAGACATTGGGAGAATATCTCAGATAAATATACTGAATTAAACTATGCAGACTTTCAATTTGGATTATTTAATGAAGGAATAATCTTTGACCATGAAAAAGAACGGGTATATTATTATCATTCAGGAGACAACAATCTAAAAGAAGTATTAGAACTACTGGATACAGAGAGAGAAATAGGTACAATAAACTATACAGAACCAATTTCTAACATCAATAAAGAAACATTTGAGAATAATGTTGATATTGCAAAAGAATATGTCAGATCTGGAGATATATTTCAAGTTGTATTGTCAAGAAAATATGAATTCAAAATATCTGGAGATTTATTATCAATATATAAATCCTTGAGAACGATAAATCCATCTCCGTATATGTATTATTTCAAAAGTAATGATCTAAACATAATTGGTGCTAGTCCAGAAATGCTTGTAAGGGTAACAGATAACCAAATTGAAACATTTCCAATAGCAGGAACAAGACCAAGAGATGAAGATATGGAGAAGAATAAAAAATTAACAGAGGAATTATTATCTGATGAAAAAGAGAGGGCAGAACATGTAATGTTGGTGGATTTAGCTAGAAATGATGTTGGGCAAATAGCTAGATTTGGTTCAGTAAAAGTACCTGAATTTATGGAAGTACATCAATTTAGTCATGTACAACATATTGTATCAAAAGTAATTGGAGAATTAAAGGATGAAAAAGATTGTTTTGAAGCTATAAGAGCAATATTTCCTGCTGGAACTGTGTCCGGTGCGCCAAAAATTCGTGCAATGGAAATAATACAAGAATTAGAAAAAGAATCAAGAGGTCCTTATGCAGGAGCATTGGGATATTTTTCAAAGAATATGTGTGCAGATTTTTGCAATAACAATTAGGACATTAGTAGTAAAAGGAAATAAAGCATACATTCAAGCTGGGGCGGGAATAGTTGCTGATTCAGTACCTGAAAAAGAATGGTTTGAAACGGAACAAAAAGCTAGTGCATTGATTGATGCATTAAAAATAGCAAAAAACGGAGAACAATAAGAAAATGAAGTTATTGATAATTGATAATTATGATTCGTTCACATATAATTTAGTGCAATACTTTGGTGAGTTATCATTAGAGCCGATTGTATTTAGGAATGATAAGATTAGTATTGAAAAATTTAAGGAGATTGAACCGCAAAGAGTAGTAATTTCTCCAGGACCAGGTAATCCATGTGATGAAAGATATTTTGGAATTTGTTCAGAAATTATAAAATTATCTGGACAAGAATCAATTCCAGTATTAGGAGTTTGTCTTGGTCATCAAGGCATAGGTTATACATTCGGTGGAAAGATTAAACGTGCAGGAATGTTGAAACATGGAAAAACTAGTATGATAAAACATGACGGAAAAGGAATTTTTAAGAATATTCAGAATCCTTTTAGAGCAACAAGATATCATTCTTTAGTAGTAGAGGAGGATACGTTGCCAGATGAATTAATTATTTCAGCAAGATCGGAGGATGATAATGAAATAATGGGATTAAGACATAAAGAATACAACATAGAAGGAATACAATGTCATCCTGAATCTATTCTAACTGAATCAGGAAGAAAATTATTAATGAATTTCATCAAAGGTGAAAACTAATGATAGTTGATGCAATAAAGAAAAATGTTAATAGAGAAGTTCTTTCAAGTGAAGAGGCATCTCAAGCAATGAAGGAAATCATGTCGGGATCTGCAACGCCGTCACAAATATCAGCATTTTTAATTTCATTAAGTATGAAGGGAGAATCAATTGAAGAAATTGTGGCCTTAGCTAAAACTATGAAAGAATTTGCCAACAGAATCAACCCGACACATGGAAGTAGATTAGTAGATATTGTAGGAACTGGCGGAGATAAGATTAAGACAATTAATTTGAGTACGATTTCTGCATTTGTTTTAGCTGCCTCAGAAATTACCATAGCGAAGCACGGAAATAGAGCAGCTACTGGAAAATGTGGAAGTGCAGATGTACTTGATAGATTAGGTTATAGATTGGATACAAAACCAGAGAAAGTAAAAGAATCGATTGAAAAAAATGGAATAGGGTTCATGTTTGCTCCAATATTTCATCCTGCGATGAAAAATGTCATAGGAACTAGAAAAGAAATAGGAGTAAGGACCATCTTCAATATTTTAGGGCCATTAACAAACCCTGCAAGTGCAGATTCAATGATTGTTGGTGTAGCTAATACTGAATTGGTTGACAAATATTCAAAGATATTACCTGAACTTGGATGTAAACGAGCAATAATAGTACATGGATTAGATGGTTTAGATGAAATTGCGACATTCGGTGAAACAAAGATGAGATTTATAGGAGATTTAGAAAATGAAGGAAAGGAGATAATTGTGAAGCCAGATGATTTTGGTTTGAAAAAGATTAATGCCCAAGACATAGCTGGTACTGGAATAGACTATAATGCTGAAGTAATGTATAAGATTCTGGCCAATAGATTCGATATTGATAATCCAAATGTTGAAGCAGTAATAGCAAATAGCGCAGTGGGATTTATTGTTGCAGGAAAAGCATCATCCATTTCAGAAGGTGTGGAAATGGCAAAAATAACACTGAATTCAGGAAAATGTATCAATAAATTAAAAGAATTTATTCGATTTGTAGATGGAGACATGGAGAAAATTGAACAATTTGAATCGGTTTGATAACAAGTTTCTAACAGTAATTGCCGAGGAGATTAGAGAATTAATCAATAAAGGATATTATGATATAACAGAGAAGATAGAACGTAAAAATGCAAGTCTCAGAGATACACTATTATCAAAGAGAGAAAACTATCCAATTATTACAGAAATTAAATTTTCATCACCATCATTAGGGGAAATAAATAGGAATTCAGACAATCAGAAAGAAATTCTTACTAAGATGGAAATAAATGGTTCGTCTGCAATATCAGTTTTAACTCAACCATTGTATTTTGATGGATCATTAGAGAATCTAAAAATTGTAAGACAAAATACGGAGCTGCCAATATTAATGAAGGATATTATTATTGATGAGAAACAAATTGAAGCAGGTTTTAATTTAGGTGCAAATGTGATATTATTAATAGAGACTTTGTTCAGAGATAATTACAACAAACTTGAACAATTGATTAAATATGCAAAGAAAATGGGATTAGAGATATTATTAGAAGTTAATACCAAACAAGAGTTTGATAAATCAATTACAAGGGATGTAGATATACTCGGAATAAATAATAGAGATCTTAATACGTTACAATTAGATATGCAAACAACAAATAGAATTCTAGGAGAAGAGTTTAAGATAGATAAACCAATAATAAGTGAGAGTGGAATATTGACTAGTGAAGATATAAAAATGATTGGTAAATCAGGAGTCAATGGATTCTTAATAGGAACGTCGATAATGAAGGCAGATAACATTGATAAGAAGATCAGGGAGTTAACAAGTGTAAAAAAATGAATTTGAAATCACAGCCAACTGATGGAAAATTCGGTACGTTTGGTGGGAAGTATGTTCCTGAAACATTAATGCCTGTAGTAGATGAATTAGAAGAAAAATATAATGAGATTAAAGAAGATGAAGAATTCAATAAGAGATTATCAAAATTATTACAAGATTATGCAGGAAGATCAACGCCAATTTATTTTGCGGAAAATCTTTCAAAAAAATATGGTGGAAAAATATATTTTAAACGGGAAGATTTGTTACATGGAGGAGCCCATAAAATCAACAATAGTATTGGTCAAGCATTGTTAGCAAAAGCAATGGGTAAGAAACGTATTATTGCGGAAACTGGTGCGGGTCAGCATGGTGTTGCTACTGCAATGGCATGTGCATTATTAGATCTCAAATGTGAGATATACATGGGAAGTAATGATGTAGAAAGACAGAGTCCAAACGTATTTAGAATGAAATTATTGGGAGCTAAAGTACATAGTGTGAAAAGTGGTTCACAGACGCTAAAAGATGCAATAAATGAAGCTATACGAGATTGGGTGACAAATGTAGAATCGACCTATTATTTAATTGGGTCTGTTGTAGGACCTCATCCTTATCCAATGATTGTTAGAGACTTCCAGAGTGTGATAGGAAAAGAGATTAAAGAACAATTTCCGAAAATTACATCTCAGCAAGTTCCAGATGTAATTATTGCTTGCGTTGGAGGGGGAAGTAATGCGATTGGAACTTTTTATCCATTTTTAGATGATGAATGTAAACTAGTGGGAGTAGAAGCAGGAGGACTAGGGATTGACAAAGGAAAACATTCTTCGACATTAAGTGCAGGAAGCGAAGGTGTACTGCACGGAGCACGTAGTTATTTATTACAAGATGAAGATGGTCAGATTCAAGAAACTCACAGTATATCGGCAGGACTAGATTATCCAGGTGTGGGACCAGAACATTCATTTTTGAAATCTCAAGACAGAGTCGAATATGTTAGTATTAAGGACGAAGAAGCAGTTAATGCATTTGTTGAGATGTCAAAGTTAGAAGGAATAATTCCTGCATTAGAGACCTCTCATGCTATTGCAGAAGCAATAAAACGTGCACAAGAATTAGGAGATAAACAATCTATTCTAGTGACATTATCTGGAAGAGGTGATAAAGATACTCCAATAATTGCAAAACATCTAGGTAATAATTTATGAAAATTTCTGAAAAGTTTAGAGAAGGAAAAGAACAAAAAAGGTCTTTGTTAATTGGTTTTATTACTGCAGGAGATCCATCAATTGAACTAACACCGAAATTAGCAAAAGCATTGGTAGATGGAGGTGTAGATATTATTGAATTAGGAATTCCATTTTCTGATCCTATTGCAGATGGTCCAACTATTCAATCGTCAAGTATGAGATCGTTATCAAATGGAACAACGACTAAAGATATTTTAAACATAAGTAAAAAGATTGTAGAAGAATTGGACGTACCAGTAGTATTTCTAACATATTATAATACTATAATGAAGATGGGAATTGAGGAATTTTTACAAGATGCAGAAAGAGCAGGAATTTCAGGAATAGTATGTCCAGATTTACCTCCAGAAGAAGGTGAAGAATACGTGAAATTAGCAAAAGCAAAATCAATTAATACAATATTCTTAGCAAGTCCAGCAACAAATGATATGAGATTAGACAATATAATTGATTCAACTAGTGGTTTTCTTTACATGGTGAGTTTATTCGGAGTGACAGGAACTAGGGATTTATTCACCGAGTATTCTTCGCAAGCGACAAAAAGAATAGTAGAAAGAGTTAGTGGACGAGTACCTGTTGCAGTAGGATTCGGAATATCCAAGCCTGAACATGTTGGTAATTTTACTAAATTAGGAGTGGACGGCGTAATAGTAGGGAGTGCATTTATAAAAATTATAGAAGATAACCTAGATAATTCCGATTTGATGTTAGAGAAATTAAATAAATTTGCAAAAGAATTATCGCAAGCAACAAGGAATTAATCTAGATTTTTAGGGTTAACTACAAATAAAGGAACAAATAATTCATCGTCGGTAAGTCCACCGTGATAACCAGACAAAGAGGCTTTAAAATCTGATTTAAATCGGTGCATTAGAACATTTCCCTTACGTGAGAGTATAGTATAATCTCCTAAAGCAGAAGATACATCCTTATTCACAATTTTTGAGCCAAAAAATCCTTCTTTAACAAATTTATCACTAGGAAATATATCAAATTGATTTTTATACTTTTGAAAAATATTTTTAAGATTACAATTTGGATTATCTAATTTTATAAAAGATGTTCTAGAGTCTCCAGAAGGTGGACGACTTAAATTATCAAGAAATTTTGGTATAGTATTAGTGAATAATCTTCCAGTTTTATTAACTTGAACTAATCCATGATCGCCAGTAATAAATATGCAAACTTTATTGCGATATTGAGTCTTTATATTTTTTATGAATTCATTAAGTAATCCAAATAAAATATTACGTAATTCACTTTGAACTTCAGGAGTGAATGGTCCGTAAACATGTGATGCAGAGTCAAGAGCATCCCAATAAACAAAAGTAAATGGGGTTTTTTTATTAACTAATTTAGAAAGATTTAGGAACATATCAGAAGAATTGACATAAGGTAACACATCGGAACCTTTATGGAGCATACGTGATAAAGCACTTTTCTTATAAATCCAACGAGTTAGAACTTTAGATTTTACGTCAATATCAGAAAGTGATTGATAAAGAGTGTTATTTGGAAGAAATGTTTCTGGATCAAAGCCAAATTTTGCAAGTCGACTGCTATTTCGATCAGATTCAGGGCTGAAATTAACCATATTTGCAATAGTTCCATATTTTCGGAGATACATAGTATGACCAATTATACCGTGATGTTGAGGAGTCATACCAGTATTAACTGTACTAAGTGCAGTTGAAGTAGTAGATGGAAAAGTAGATGTTATTGGAATAACAACATTGTTGTAATAGAGTTTGTCAAGTAATTGATTATGGAGAGAATTTTTTATTAAATTAAAACCTAAACCGTCAATAAGTATAAGAACAACTGATTGACAACCATCAAGAGAAGTTTGTATAAGATTATCGTTAAGTATATTTTTTGATTTTTTACCAAAATGCGATAATATTGTAGGTGCAAGATTGGCTAGAGAATATTTCTTATAATGAGGTTTATGATAGGATTTAAAATTAGATTTATTAATTTCATTCCAGACCTTATCTTGGTATTCTTGATGAATGTATTTCAGAATGAATCACTTATGAGACAATATTGCAGAATTTTCTGAGATAACACGACAGAAACCTATACGGTTAAATTGTAACATATCTCCTTCAGTAAGAGTTTTACAATGACTTTCTGCAATGCCATTACGAGTAGTAAGACTATCAGGTAAGAATTCAAAGGATCCATCTGAAGCTACTGTATATTTTTCGTTATCAGGAATCAATAGATTAAAATCTATACCATCGTGAGAAACCCATTGAATTTTTTTCAAATTAGAAAGTGGTTTTGTACTAGTGTAATCAGCAGTTATAGTATTAGTTTTTTCTATGATTTTGATGTTAAATAAATCCATTAATCTTATTTCGTCGCCTGCATTCAATGAATCAACATCGTCATGAGAGACATAAAATTCATCAGATAATTCAATGGTCCGATTGCCTAGATTTTCGGTAGGATGGTGGTTAAGAGTAATAGATTTGATAGGAACGTTATTTATCTGTAATTTAACAGGATTAGGCACGAAGAAATATCTTTTATCAGATTTGTCTCTTGCTTTTCTATTAAAAGATGCCAATAACTCAAAATCAGGTGAAGATTCGCTTTTGCTCAATCCCAAAGAATCAACAAAATTGCTGATTCCTTCAGGAATAAAACCACGTTTATGAAGCGCAGAAAGGGTAACAAGACGGATATCATGCCAATTGTCAATCTGGCCTTTATCGAGAAGAGATTTAATATTGCTTTTTGAAGTGGGTGAACCTTTCATTGACAATCGAGAAAAACTTACTAAAGAAGGTCGAGATTTGACTTTTCCTTGATTGGATAAAATTTGAGTGATTTCATTGTATAATTCATCTCGTAATTCAAATTCTTTTGAACGTAATGCATGACTAACTTTTTCCAAACAATCAGTAATTGGAGCAGCAAGATCATATGTTGGCCAGATATTATATTTTTTTCCAGTACGAGGATGTTCACCGACAACCAAACGTAACATTATTGGATCGCGCATAGCAGTATTATCAGATTTCATATCACCTTTGAAACGAACAACTCCATTAATACGAGAGGAAAGAAAATCAGAAATTTGTTTATCAGAGTTATCTGATAGACTATGTTCACAGGTTTGTTTTTTAAGACGATTGTTTTTAATCAGGTCAGATTCACATTCACAAATGTAAAGATGATTGTCGTAAAACATTTGTGTAGCAATTTTATATATTTCATCAAGATAATCAGATGTATAAGTAATTTGATCAGGTATAATCCCCATCCAATCGAGATTTTCTAGTATTTCGTTATAGAATTCAGTTTTAATAGCAATAGGATTAGTATCGTCAAATCTTAGAAATAATTTACCTGAATGCTTTTGTGCATAACGAAGATCCAAACGAAATGCTTTAACATGTCCAATATGAAGATGACCATTTGGATTAGGAGAAAAACGAGTAATAATTTTTTCATAAGAATTAAAATTTGGGAGTGATGGTAAGGGAAATTTTTCATCGTGTTTTGTTTTGGATTTCATATTTGGAAAATCTTTTTGAAGAAGTTCAATTTGTTTTTCTGGGCTCATAGAATTAATTTTTTCAACTATAGGTTTAATTTCGTTCATTAAATTTTTAATATCCGATTTTAGTTCAGGTTTTTCAGCAATAATTTTGTTAATTATAGAACCAAGATTTGCTCTACCTGCATGTTGAGAGGCATTAAAGAGACTATGCTTGAATACTAAATCCTCAAATTCAGAATTTGTCAAGATTTACCAGTTCCTTGAAACCATGTATTTTGTAATATTATTTAATAATAAACGTGCACGAGTATCTGGAAGATCAGAAAATAGATTATCGAATTCATTTAATGCCTTATCTGAAAGATCGTTACAGACATTAGTAGCATAATCAATTGATTTATATTTAGAAATTAAATCTAATAATTTTTCTGAATTTGATTCACGGAAGTCACGATTATTATTAAAGAATGACTCGATAAATTCTCGATCAGAAGTACTGCAAGATTCAAGAAGATGAATAAGAATTAATGTCCGCTTTCCTTCAATAAGATCTCCTGCATATTCTTTTCCATATTTACTATCTGCAGTAAGATTAAGAATGTCATCGCGGATTTGGAATGCTATTCCAAGATTAGTTCCAAATTCGACAAATTTATTTGCATTTATTTTGTTTTTTGTTGCAATAAGATTTCCAAGACGAAATGGTGTAATGCAAGTATACCAGGATGTTTTTTTAGTACACATAACAAGATAATCGGCTTCAGATATATTCAGATCGTTATTATGAGACCAAGATAGTTCCATGTGTTGACCCTCAGTAGTTTCATTAAGCATATGAATGAATTCATCAATAATATCTAGTGTAAGATCTGATCCTAACAATGAATTGTTGCTTAGTAATAGAGACCACATTTGACCATGAAGTGAATCACCTGCATTTATTGCTAAAGGTATGGTATGTTTTCGATGTAGAACAGGTTGACCACGACGTAATTCGGATTCGTCTTCTATATCGTCATGAATTAATATCCAATTTTGAAATAGTTCGAGTGAAGAAGCAGTTAACAGTGCATCGTCTATTGTGCCACCAAATGCCTCAGAGGTAAATAAACAGATTGATGAACGTATTCCTTTAGCAGGGCGTAATGGATAATCACGCATCATATTGTATAAGAGATCAATTTCTTTAATTTGATGACTAATAGGAAGGAAATTAATTATAGTATTGTCAATAAGTTTTTTATTTTCACGTAATTCAGGTTCAGATAATATGTCATCAATACTGATAGGCATTTATTTTCTAACCTTTGATATCGAACT
>JAKUSK010000023.1 GCA_022449325.1 Nitrososphaerales archaeon
GTTTGGAATGCTGTAAATGTGTTGTCATTAAAAAAAGGAGTGTCAACAATCAACAGGCTAAACTTAGCTAACGCAGCGGCAGGAAGTTACATATCAGAATTTCATAATGGAGATTTTTCTTTAGAGAAGATAGAACAATTATTAGAATCAAGGAATATTTTTGTTGAAGATTTATAGAATAGATTGAAGTAATTGTGAATCGATACTGCCCAGTCGAAGGATTATAATTTCGTCATTTTCTACTTTTACGATAGTAGATTCTTTAGAGTGATCTTTAATATCATTGATTAAAATAGCGTCAATATCTGGAAGTTGCGATATTACAGAAGAAGCAAAATGATTAGAGTTATATCCAGAGAGATTTGCGCTAGTACCTACAAGATATCCACCGCATTCTGAGATTAACAATAAAGAATCATTATTATTAGGAACGCGTAAACCTATGAATTCAGAACCACGAGTAAGAGATTTTAAAGAATAGTCTTTAAGAGGTGCAAGAATTGTCAATGGACCAGGCCAGAATTTTTCAGCTAGTTTTAAAGAGATTTTGTCGAATGATGCAATTTTAAGCGCAGACTCGAGAGAATCACAGAGTAAAGGCAAGGGTTTATTTTCACGTATCTTTAACTTGAATATTTTTTCAACAGAATTAGACATATACGGGTTACATCCCAAGCCATAAACAGTATCAGTTGGATAAGCAACGATACCACCATTATTTACGATTTGAGCAAGATCATGGATGTCAGGCGTAGAATTTGTGTATTGTTGCATATTGTTTATAAGTTACATTCATTCCTAATAATTCTGCGGATGAGCATAAGTGGTCAAAGCATCGAAAAAAAATTCTAACAAAAGTTCTATTGACGAGGTAAGAGAAGACGCAAGAGTTTTTCTTAATAAATCACCAATAATAATGGGAATAAGACTATATGTATTCGCAATAGGTATAATGCTAAGTGGAATGGTTTCAAGGACATTTTTTGGTCAAGTAGTGAAGTTTATAGGAATTAACGAAGTAAAGGAAACATACAATCCTCAAGCAGTAAAGGTAACTGCAAAACAATCAATGGCATGTGCCAGAATTATTGCCCTGATTACATTAATGTTAATTATGTATACTGTAATTTCTTTGACTGGTACAAATAATTTGAATATACTGATTCCAGGGTTGTTAATTGGTTTTGGAATATGTCAGCAAATGGAAGGAGCTGCATTAGACGTAATAACGGAACATATGAGAAACTCTATGGGTGCATGGACTACAATATTACATGTATTTGCGAAGAAAAAAAGAGGGGAATACTGGAAAGAATTCATTGAAGAAACTGAACTTCTTTGGGCGCATCCACAAATAAGACCTATGTCAGGTTCTGAAGAAGCATTAGAGAAGATTGAAGGAAAAATTTCAGAAGACAAATTAATAAGATATATGAACAAAGGCCGAGAAGAAGTGAATTATTATACGGTAATTGAAGACAATTCAGGAAGTAAAATGAAATTCTTTGATCATACACTAGAATGGTTACATAATACGCGGGATAAACATGATGATTTGAGTGATGTGCAACAGAGATTAGGAACTTGGAGTTATGCATTATATTTAGGGATAGGAACGATGATTTGGCTTCTGCAGCCGTTTTAGTCACATATCAATTCTTTATACACAATAATCAAATCATATAGACTACCTACATTATCGAGGAATTCTTTGAAGAAATTATAATGCTAAACAGCGTAGCGAAGGACAAGCCTAGGGAAATATTGAACATAGAGTATGCAGGGAATTCAGAAATAGGTAATGGAGAAGGAACGTATCATGATTACAATAGATTAAACAATCTAACGAGTAAAGAATGGATAAAGTTCCAGAAGAGTTGGTTCATAGTTAATCCAAAGTCCAGAAAAAAAAATGTAATGATGCATCCAGCAAAGTTTCCCGAGGAATTAGTTGAAAATTTCATAAGGTTCTTTACAAAAGAAGGTCAAACTATATTTGATCCAATGGTAGGTACTGGAAGTACATTACTTGCAGCAATGAATACAAATAGAAATGCAATAGGCATTGAATTATCTAAGAAATATGCAAATGTAGCCGCACAAAGAGTAAATGATGAAAGTGAAACGATGAATAATCCAGGAAATAAGAATAGCATTAAGTTATACAACGGAGATGCCCGAATGTTGGACAAAATAATAAGTTCAGATATTGATTACTGCATAACTTCACCGCCGTATTGGGATATGTTAAGAGAGAAAGGATTTGAAACGCAAAAAACTAGAGAGAAAATGAACTATGATACATATTATTCAGAAGATGAACAAGATGTGGGAAATATAGAGAACTATATGAGATTCTTAGAAGAATTAAGTGAAATATATTTGAAAGTGTATAATGTAATGAAAATTGGTGGATATCTAACAGTAATTGTTAAGAACATAAAGAAAGGAGGAAAAATATATCCATTAGCTTGGGATCTGACTAAGAAACTCGAGTTCTTTACATTGAAAGATGAAAAGATATGGTGCCAAGACAATGTGAAATTAGCACCGTATGGATATGGGTATTCGTGGGTAAGTAACACAGTTCATCATTATTGTTTAATTTTTAAGAAAGAATAATATCATTAAATATAGAATATTTTGCCCCAGTAGCTCAGGTCGGCCAGAGCGACTAAACAATGTCGAGCCTCGTAAGTAGTAGGTCCTGGGTTCAAATCCCAGCTGGGGCTTGATTTATATGATGATAGATTGTAAATTTAGGTATGGAGATATTTAGTTTTGCGATTTTGGCTTTTTTAATGGGAATTAAACATGCGTTTGATACAGATCACGTCCTAGTAGTTTCAAATTTTTTATCTAGATCAAAGAGATTAAATGAATCACTAAATGTCAGTCTGAGTTGGGGAATTGGACATATGTTGACTGCAGGAATAATTACAGTGATTATATTTTACAATATGAATTCATTTCCTGTAATAATGTTACTAGAGAATTTTGAGATAATTATAGCAACTATCATGGTAGCAATGGGAATAATTAGTTTAACAATAGGAATTCCTGTACAGCATAAACATGAACACAATCACGATGGAATGAAACATGAACACACTCACACACATCGAATAGGAGGATTTATGAATAAAGATTTGAAATCACATCATGCGTCATTTGGAGTAGGGATAATACACGGACTAGCTAGTAACGACGAATTATTTATTGTATTAATTTTAGGATTAGGAATTGGTTCAATCACTACTTTACTCGGAGCTTTATTTTTATTTTCAACAGGAGTAGTTTTAGGAATGGTAATATTCAGTGTATTAATATTTAGATTTTCAGATATAATATCAAATAATTTTAAATTGATGTTGAATTATGGATTTGCAGTATCAGCAATAATATACGGGTTATATTTACTTGGTACAAATACAAGTTTGACAATAATCAAATATTTACTCTAAGAAAATAGCAGGTCTCATAGGTCTAGAATAAATAGAGCGATTTTTGGGGTCGTATAGATTAGAATCGTCTTCGGAAAATAAATCAACCTGAATATTATTTTGTAGTTTATAGAAGGATTGAAGTTCTTTAAGAATTTGAGTTTCATTTAACTTTCCAATATTGAGAATACGTGATTTAGAATATGAATCCATGTTAGAGAGTTCCTTAAACAAACTTTGGCAGAATTTAGGAATGTGTTTCTTGAATTCAGAATAATCAGGATTATTTAAACTAGTTTCAATCAAATCTTTAAGATTAAATTGGTCTTTTTGTAATGCAGATAAGAATATCTGCCATTTCCAGTTAGCAGGAATGTATATACATATACGTTGTGATTGAATTTTTGTAACTTTAAGGATATTATTGATATCTTCGATTGTATTTTTAATTAATTCTTCAGACAATTCGGCATTTTCGTCAATTAAATTGTCATCAGCAATGGGCCAGCTTTCAAGAGTAATAGATGTGTCATGACCAAGAATGTTCCAAATTTCTTCACAGAAATATGGTGCAAAGGGAGCAAGTAATTTGATTCGAGTTTCAAAAAAATATTTTAGAAATGAATTTTTTTCGTCGTCAGAGATAGTGGTTCGTCTATTATACCATAACAAATCGATGTCGAGGAGATAGATTATATGATGAAGGGATTCTCTTACACGAAGTTTATTCATAGAATCAGCGGTTACATTAATTGTTCGTTGTAATCTGCTTAACATCCATTTTTCGATAGAATTAGCTTGGTCAATATCATAATCAGATGCGGTTTTGATTTCTTGGACAATCGTGTAGATTCGATTAAGTCGTTCATTAAAAGATTTTACTAATTCTAAACTAAAATCAGCGTCTTGAAGAAGTTCTGCAGCAGACATAATTCCTAATCGAATAGGATCGGCACCGTATGTTTTTACAGCCTGTCTGAGGGGAATTATATTGCCAAATGATTTAGACATTTTTTTACCATCCATTAAGACAGAGCCGTTAACAACTATTTGTTGTGGCCAATGGTTTTTAGGAAAAATAGCTGAATGATTGAAAACAAAGAATGTTAAGTGGTTAGGTACAAGATCACGGCCAGAATGTCTGCTATCAAGTGGATAGAAATATAAGAATTCGTTTCGAAGCTCGTTGATAGTATTTTCATCAATTCCCGTACTGCTAGAAACAGAATTGCAGTCGCCAAGACCTAATAAGACGTAATCAAAGAGTTCTTCGGAAAGTTTTGAAGAATCAATATTTTGTTCTTTAATCAATCTTGAAATCGTATAATATGCCATATAGATAACAGAATCAGACAGGCTTTCTATTATCCAATCATTGTCCCAAGGAAGAAGAGTTCCAAGACCCGAGTTTCGTGCACAGGCTTTTTCATGAAGCCAATCAATAGTATTATGAAATTCCACAGTAATTTCGTTAGGTACAAGGGACATGGAATCAATTGAAGAATGGGCTTTTTCTTTCCAGTCAGGCATTCCATAATCTATAAACCATTGATCTTCAAACATTTTTATGACGCACTCAGTACCACATCGGCATATTACAGGACTGTTCATTATTTCATACAATTTAGTAGCAATACCCATTTGAATGAGATCATTTTTCACCTTGTCTTTGGCGGTTTTAGCAGGTAAATCTGCATAATCACCTGCAATAACTAACATTTTACCAGATGTGAATTCAAGGTTGTATAATTCTTTTGTTGCATCTACTAATTTAGGATCATCTTGATTTTTTATAGATAGTTCGGAGACAAGTTGTTTAGCAGGAGTATTGTCGTATTTTTCAGTTTTAATTACATCAATTGGAGCAAGATTATTTGTATCTATTGTAGGGTATTTGTTAAGTAAATCACTGTTGAGTGTGAAATCAACAATTGCTTGATAATCATATGGAGCATGAGAAGGGACAGACATTACAAGACCAGTACCATTTTTCGAGTCCACAAAAGAAGCAGGTAATAATTGTATTTTCATGTCTGTAAACGGATTTTCAGTCCATTTACCAATGAGTGAATCTCCTGAAATAGTTTCCAAAGAACTATCTGCAACAAGATGTTTAAATTTAGACATCGAGTCACGGCTTACAATCCATTTTTCATCATTTAATGAAATTTTTACATATTCGATTTCAGGGTTAATCCAGAGATTAGTAACGCCGAAAATAGTTTCTGGGCGGAGTGTTGCAGTGACTAACTTTGCATCGTCAAATGTGAATTTAATAATTGTATATTCCCCAATATCAGGTTCTACATCACCTAAAGTATCATGCTGGCCTACAGGATTGCCATCATTAGGACACCAACCCACAGGATGGCTACCACGGGTAATAAAACCGCCAGAATTTAGTTTTTTAAATTGCCATTCAATAAAACGACTATATGCACCGTCAATAGTAGTAAATTCACGCCTCCAATCAATTGAATAACCCATCTCAATCATACCTTGTTTGATTTCATTATGGAAGTATTGTGCAATTTTTATAGGTTCGTCTAGTTCTTTGACTACAGACATCGGAATATTGTAGACGTCTAGAAATGCATTTATTAATTCGGGATCATTTTCAGCAAGTCTTTTTGTCATTGCAAGTATAGGAGTTCCAGTATAGTGAAAAGCCATAGGGAATAGTACATTAAATCCAAGCATTCGTTTATACCGTGCATAAACATCTGTCAATGTATAGGTTCTTCCATGTCCAATATGTTGTGGAGAATTCGGGTATGGGTAAGCTACAGTGAGAAAGAACTTAGGTTTTGTATTATCAACATTTGTATTATGAAGAGATTCATTTTCCCATTTGTTCCTCCATTTATGTTCAATGTCTGACCAATTTATTGTCAAAAAATCACCTTTATTTTACATTAACAATTGATTGAACAGTATTAATGATTGTCTCATTGTCAGAGATCTTAGAACATCCTCCTTGAGCAAATCTTTCATTGCCGCCACCAGAACCTCCAAAAGATTTGGTAATTTGACGGGCTAAATCAACTGCTTTGTATTTTTTGTTGATTTGTTCTCCACAGAAAATAAATAATCGAGAATTATTATCTTCGTTTATTATTCCGACATATATTAGATTATCAAGTTTGTTAATACAATGCTCGCCAACAAGAATATGAAAATCAGTATCTACACCACCCCAATCAATAATAGATAATTTGATGTCAGAAATTGAAATTGAAGAGTCGTCAAGAGAATTATAAATAATGTCAGCAAGATGATTTTTTACTAGAGATTTAGAATTTCTTTTTAATGTGTCGTTATCTTTGATTAAATCATCAATTGTTTTAGTGAGTTTACCAATTGGAACTGAAAGATTATTACTAATAGACGACAATAATTCATTCTGCTTTTGGATGTAATTGATTGCAGTTTCTCCCGCTACATATTCAAGGCGTTCGACACCATCTTGAACTCTCTCATTTTTAATTATTTTAATCAAGCCCAATTCACCTGTATAAGAGACATGAGTGCCTGCACAAGCCTCAACATCCCAGGTTTCAATATCTTGTACGCGAATATTTTTACCAGGCGCGATACCACCTTGATAAATTGAGAAACCGTATTTCTTTTCTGCATCGCCTCGATCTAAAACCAATTTATGGACAGGTAAATTTTGTCGGATAGCATCATTGGCTAGTTTTTCTATTTCTTCAATTTGTTTCAGTGATAAATGTTCAAAATGTGTAATATCAAGACGTGCTTTGTCCACATCTTTAAAAGCAGAAGATTGCCATATCCATGAACCAAGAGCTCGTTTAGCAGCACCTAACATTACATGTGTTGCAGTATGATGTCGAGTAAGAATTTGTCGACGAGTTTCATTTATTTTTCCTTTAAGTACATTGCCAGTCTTAATATCGGCCTTATTGATTTTATGTAAAATTACTTGTCCATATTTTTCAACGTCAAGGACTTCATGATTATCAAGAGTGCCAGAATCAGGTTCTTGACCACCAGCACGTGCATAAAATGCAGTTTGATCCAATACAACAAATGAATGTTTAGAATCATGAAATACTTTGAGTACATTACCATCGAATTCAGTTAGTTCTTGATTTTCATAAAACAGCGGTCGAGTTTCAGGTAATTCGTCAATATCAAAAGTGCGTTTAGGTTTTTCAGTTTTGTGAAGAATATGTCGTTCTGTGACTTTGGCATAGAAATTAGCAGGGATATTAATATCTAGACCTTGATCTTTAATAAATTCAGGAGTAATTCCGTCTGAATCGTATAATTTGATTAGAGTTTCTTCGTCGAGAGATTGATTTGAATTTTGTATATTAGAAACAGTTTTTTTTATTCTTTCCTGTGTATTTTCATACCGTTTCTCTTCCACTTCAAGAATTTTTAATATCTCATTTCTGTGTTCTTTAAGTTCAGGGTAAATTTGAGACAAATAATCAATATGCCAATCTGCAATCTCACCTAGCTCAACATCCCATTTTTGGGAGTGAATTTTAGAGAGAGATCTTCTAAGCAAGACCCTGAGATTATAACCACCTCCGACATTACTAGGTAATGCCCCATCACTAATTGCAAAGACAAGGGTTTTTACATGGTCAAGAACAGCAAACATAGATTCAAATGGGGTGATTTTTTTGAGTAACGTATCCTTGTCGATGCCAAGCTTTTCTGCTACTTGTTTACGAGTAATTTCAATATCGGAAACCTCGTCTAGGTTCAACATACCAGAATACTTGGAATAATTCTTGAAAAAATCTTGGTCATAAGTAATATTGCACTTATCAACCATATGATTAATTGCGCTGCCAAAAACTGCTTCGTATGCAGTAGGCGTGCCTTGAGTAAGCCAACTAAAGCGCTCTAAACCGGCTCCCATATCAATAATCTTATCGTCCATAGTTTTGTAATTAGTTGGATCTCCTTCAAATTGAGTAAATACAGCATTCCCTAATTCCAAGCCACGAACATAATATTCGAGAGAATATCCAAAAGCTCCGTAACCAACCCATACGTCTTCTTTGAATACAATTTCTTTCTTAGGAATGCCAAAAACATTATTCAATAATCCATAATCAAGATCTATACATTCGTCCTTCCAATATCCTGTTTCGTTTGCAACACAATGTTGACCAATCATTACGAAAGATGTAAAATGCTTACCACTAACTCCAACGTTCTCAATATCGTTAAACCGTAAACACATTTGTGGGACAATTAGTTGGTTCTCAGGAAACTCAAATGCAATTTTACCTCCTTCAATTCGTTGGAAATCAACAATAGAGGCAATAGTAAAATACAAATCAGGTCGCCATCTAGCAACAACAGGATAACGATTTACACTTGTATGGTTGTTTTTGACGAAATAGTCTTCTATGGAGTTCCAACATTCAGCATAATCAAGTTTTTTTGATGTTGGAGAGTCGCCTATGAAGCCATATTGCTCACAAGGTTGTTCTGGACAGGTGGAACGCGATTCGTCGGCAGTCCAGAAAAAATTGTCGCAATTTGGACATTGTTTTCGTACAAAACCTTCTTTTTCGAATAAATTAACGCTATAATAATTCTTATAATCTGAAGAGAATTTCTTCCGAAGAAGGTCTTTATTCATACTAAATAAAGATAGTAAGTTTTGCTTATTAATAGCTCGATATAGGCATATACAAGTCAAAAATAAGAAAATCAGATAATTTTCAAAAATATTTTAAACCTTATATGGATGGAAAAAAATTTGTATCCTTATACAAATGGAATACATTTATGCGGCTTTGCTTTTGCACAAGCTTGAACAAAAAATTGATGAAGATACTGTAAAAAAAGTAATCACATCGACAGGTGTAGAACCTGATGAAGTTAAGGTCAAGGCATTGGTCTCAGCATTAAGCGAAGTAGACATTGAAGATGCATTGAAAAATGCAGCTACTACAGCAGTAGCAGCAGCTCCTGCAGCAGCACCAGCAGAATCATCTGGTGAAGCAAAAGCAGAAGAAAAGAAAGAAGAAGAAAAAGACGAAAAGAAAGAAGAAGAAGCCATGGAAGGCTTAGCTAGTTTATTCGGTTAAACTAAATAATCTTCTCTAAAATTTTTTATTTTAATTCTTTATGAAATTACTTAATGTAAATTATTAATTCACTAATTTATTTAATGCTTCAGCTTCCAAATGTTTCTTAACAAGGATAGATGAAACAGTTTCTTTAGTAATATAATTAGATTCAATAGAAAGATTTTTAGAATTATTAAATGCTTCAGCTAGCAAGAGTGGAACAGTTTCTTTAGTAAGATATTCTTGTTTTAGTGCGAAATTAAAGGCGTTATTAAATGAACCAATTAAACTATTACGATATTCATCGAGATCTATAGCGACGTCTTTAGCAGGATATATCAGACCATTCATATATGCAATATCGATTGCAACTCCCGCTTTGATTGGTTTAATATTAAGTTTTGACAATAACGCAGCAAGAGAACCCTTGATTACATCGCCTTCTTTTGCGACAACAGTATCTTCACTTACAGCAATACTGCCTGCATCAATACGAGTAGGAATATTAAATTCTTTAAATGCACTAAGATCAGGACCAGGTTGCATTCCTGTATTGCCTGCTGGAACTACAATTTCACCCGATGCAACGTCTCCATCACGTGCAGGGAGATCAACTTTACCTTTTTCCAATAAGAGAAATAATTTGAATGGATCCATATTGGTAAATATGAAGGCTTTTTGTTCTGAAACAGCTTCAACGAGTTTGTCAGAATTAGCGACTTTCGAGTCAGTGACACCACGTTTAGCAAGAGTATTTTTTACAACCCTGATTTTAAGGTCGTCTTTAAAGGACTTTCTTAACTGCATTAACTGAGCAGCTCGGACTTTATAGAGATTACAAAAAGCAGTGGTGTTATTAGATTTAATTAGTTCAGATATTTCATTAATGGTATCTGTTTTCCACTGTGGGAATTTAGTCTTAGTCTTAGTAACTGACATCATACAGTCTCCTGTGCAGAGAGATTAACAGGCGGGGACATTGAGAGTTTTATAACAAATCCTTTTAGATTTTTCTCGCTATTTGGAAGTTTTGAAGTCACAGTATTAATAATCAGTAATGCATTTTCAACAATTTGCTCGTCATTCATATCTTCGTCTCCTAATTTTGTAGACAAGGATAGAGTTCTACCACGTATTCTAGTAGCAGTTTTATATTTATTGATCATATTTTCAATAGGAGTGTCAATGGTGATAGGTAAAGGCATCCTTCCTTTAGGTCCAAGGAATTTACCCAATACTTTACCAACTTTAGGCATTGCAGCAGTTTCAGCTAAAAAGAAATCATAAGAATAGGCAATTTTGCGGGCCGAACGTTTATCATCAGACATTTCATCAATTTTAGTAGTTTCAAGAACTTGATCGGCATCGGTTTTTGCTCTTAAACTAAGATCGCCTGATGCAATTACACAAACTTTGGATTTATTTTGTGGAGGATTGGGAAGAAAAATAGTTTCATTAAGGTTAATTTGATTCTTTTTTACATCTACATCTTTAAGATTTATCACTAATTCAAAAGATTGTTTGAACTGACGTTTAGTAGAGGCAGAACGTG